>JAGWXN010000199.1 GCA_018969885.1 Betaproteobacteria bacterium
GAGGTTCGGGCGCTGCAGGCGCGCGGCCGCGTTTTCGCAATATCGATGTCGGTCAGATTCTCCAGTACCGGCTGCCGCCGGCGGGAATCGTTTCCATTCTGCATCGTGTCAGCGGCGCCGTGCTGTTTCTGTTTGGCCTGCCTTTTCTGTTGTACTGCCTGCAACTGAGCCTCGGACCCGATGCGGCGTTTGCGAAATTCAAGGCCATGGCGGCTCACCCTTTCGCCAAGCTGGTGTTTCTCGGGCTGATCTGGGCTTACCTGCATCATTTCTGTGCAGGCATTCGGTATCTGCTCCTAGACCTCCACATCGGCACTGAAAAAGATCAGGCCCGTACCTCGTCGTTTGCGGTGTTGGCGGTGAGCCTCGCGCTGACGCTGGTGTTTGCGCTCAAACTGTTCGGAGCCTTCTGACATGACCACCAAGCGAATCGTCGTGGGTGCCCATTACGGTCTGAAAGACTGGCTCGCCCAGCGCATCACTGCGGTGGTGCTTGCGGTGTACACGCTCGTGCTGGGCTTTGCCGTTCTCGCTGGGCCGCCGCTCGCGCAGGCAAGCTGGAAAGCGCTGTTCTCAGGGCCGTTCATCAAAGTGCTCACGGTCATGGCGTTTGTGGCGCTTGCCTGGCATGCCTGGATCGGCGTGCGCGACATCTACATGGATTACATCAAACCCACCGCCGTGCGTCTCACGCTGCAGGTGGCGACCATCGTTCTGCTGTTTGCCTATGTGATCTGGGCTGCCAACATCCTCTGGAGCATCTGAGATGGCCGACGTTCTCAACCATCTGTCAAACAATCTTCCGCGTCGAAAATTTGATGCGGTCATCATCGGCGCGGGCGGCGCCGGCATGCGCTGCTCACTCCAACTTGCGCAGGCGGGCTGGAGCGTGGCGGTGTTGAGCAAGGTATTCCCCACCCGCTCCCACACGGTCGCCGCGCAGGGCGGCATCGGTGCCTCGCTCGGTAACATGAGCGAAGACAACTGGTACTGGCATATGTTCGATACCGTCAAAGGTTCGGACTATCTGGGCGACCAGGATGCCATCGAGTTCATGTGTCGCGAGGCGCCCAAGGTGGTCTACGAGCTCGAGCACTTCGGCATGCCGTTCGACCGCAACCCCGACGGCACCATTTACCAGCGCCCGTTTGGCGGCCACACCGCCAATTTCGGCGAAAAGCCGGTTCAGCGGGCCTGCGCAGCAGCCGACCGTACCGGTCACGCGCTGTTGCACACGCTGTATCAGCGCAATGTGCAGGCACGCACACAGTTCTTCGTCGAATGGATGGCGCTTGACATCATTCGTGATGCTGAGGGCGACTGCGTGGGCGTGGTGGCGCTCGAGATGGAAACCGGCGAGGTGATGATTCTTGAGTCCAAGGTCACTGTCTTCGCCACCGGTGGCGCGGGCCGCATCTGGGCCGCTTCAACCAACGCCTTCATCAATACCGGCGACGGGATGGGGATCGCCGCGCGCGCCGGCATTCCCCTTGAAGACATGGAGTTCTGGCAGTTTCACCCCACCGGCGTTGCCGGGGCGGGCGTGTTGATTACCGAGGGCGTGCGAGGCGAGGGCGGCATCCTCCTCAACAAGCACGGCGAGCGGTTCATGGAGCGCTATGCACCCACGCTCAAAGACCTGGCGCCACGTGACTTCGTGTCGCGTTCCATGGACCAGGAGATCAAGGAAGGGCGAGGCTGCGGCCCGGACGGCGACCATGTGCTCCTGAAGCTCGATCACCTGGGCGCTGAAACCATCATGAAGCGTCTGCCGTCGATCCGCGAAATCGCGATCAAGTTCGCCAACGTCGACCCCATCCGCGATCCGATTCCTGTCGTGCCCACCATTCACTATCAGATGGGTGGAATTCCCACGAATATCCACGGGCAGGTGGTGGTCCCCAATCAGGGCAACCCCAATTCGGTGGTCAATGGCCTTTACGCGATTGGCGAGTGCGCCTGCGTGTCGGTGCATGGCGCCAACCGTCTCGGCACCAACTCGTTGCTGGATCTGGTTGTGTTTGGTCGCGCCGCGGGTAACTACATTGTGAGCGAGAACCGGCGGGCCTCCGAACACAAGCCGCTTCCGGCCGATGGCGGAGACGCGACGCTTGCGCGTCTGGCGCGTTTGCAGGGGTCGAGTTCTGGCGAGAACGCGCAGGAAGTGGCCAACGACATTCGGAAGACCATGCAGGCGCACTGCGGTGTGTTCCGCACTTCGGAACTGCTTGCCGAGGGCGTTCGCAGGATCAACGAAATTGGCGAGCGGGTGGGCCGCATCCACATGCAAGACAAATCCAAGGTCTTCAACACCGCCCGGGTCGAGGCGTTGGAGGTCGACAACCTCATCGAGACGGCCAAGGCCACGATCGTATCGGCTGACGCGCGTAAGGAAAGCCGCGGTGCCCATGCCCACCGCGATTTCCCGGATCGCGACGATGCCAACTGGATCAAGCACAGCCTCTGGTATTCCGAAGGGAACCGGCTCGATTACAAACCGGTCAACATGAAGCCGCTCACGGTTGAAACCTTCAAACCGAAGGCGCGCACCTTCTGATGTCCAGAATGCCTCCCATCAAAGAATTTCGGAGCAGTCATGAACGCAGTCGTTGAAAATCCTCAAAGTCTCGCGGCCGCCGCCCAGGGCACCCGTGTCGTGCGTTTTTCAATTTACCGATACGACCCGGATCGCGATGACAAGCCGCGCATGCAGAACATCGAAGTGGAGCTTCAGCCCACCGACAAGATGCTGCTCGATGCACTCATGCGCATCAAGATCGCCAATGATGATTCGTTGTCATTTCGTCGTTCCTGCCGTGAGGGGGTATGCGGTTCAGATGCCATGAACATCAATGGCAAGAACGGACTGGCCTGCATCACCAATCTGCGCGACCTCAAAGAGCCAATCGTTTTGAAGCCGCTGCCGGGGCTGCCCGTCATTCGCGACCTGATCGTCGACATGACGCAGTTCTTCAAGCAGTACCACTCGGTGAGCCCGTTCCTGATCAACGACACGCCGCCGCCCGAAAAAGAGCGGCTGCAGTCTCCGCAGGAACGCGAGGAGCTCGACGGGCTCTATGAGTGCGTGCTGTGCGCGTGCTGCTCCACCTCCTGCCCGTCGTTCTGGTGGAATCCGGATAAGTTCGTGGGGCCAGCCGGGCTCTTGCAGGCCTACCGCTTCATTGCCGATAGCCGGGATCAGGCCACCAGCGAGCGTCTGGACAACCTGGAAGACCCGTACCGGCTGTTTCGCTGTCACACCATCATGAATTGTGTTGATGTCTGCCCCAAGGGTCTGAATCCCACCCGGGCGATTGGCAAGATCAAGGAACTGATGGTGAGGCGTGCCGTCTGAACCGATCAACCTGGGATCGCAACCGGTGGAGCCCACCGCCCACCCCCTCGACGAGGCCAGGCTTCGGCGCCTGCGCTGGCGCGCGCGGCGAGGGCTCCTTGAAAACGATCTGGTGCTCGAGCGGTTTTTCGCCGCCCATGGCAACGCCCTCGACGAGGCCACGGTGACCGGTCTCGACCATCTCCTCGATCTGCCCGACAACGAACTGCTCGACCTGTTGCTGGAGCGGGCCGACGGCAGCGCGCTCGCTGGAGGCAGCGAGACGCGGCGGGTGCTTGAAATGCTCAGGCGCTGTTAGGATAACGTCCGGTCGCGGCCTGCCGTGCCGGACCGCCGATGAACGCAAAGGATTCCGACTATGACCACAACCAAGAAAGCAACGCTCTCCTTCAGCGACGGCACCGCGCCGATCGAGTTTCCGGTTCACTCGGGTTCAACCGGACCCGATGTCATTGACATCCGCAAGCTGTACGGCGCAACGGGCAAGTTCACTTTCGATCCAGGCTTTCTGTCCACTGCCGCCTGTGAATCGAAAATTACCTACATCGATGGCGATCAGGGCGAGTTGCTCTATCGCGGCTATCCCATTGAGCAAATCGCTGAGAAGTGCGATTACCTCGACACCTGCTATCTGCTGCTGAATGGCGAAATGCCCGACGGCAAACAGAGCAAGGACTTCAATTACACCGTCATGCACCACACGATGGTGCATGAGCAGATGACCCGGTTTTTCCAGGGATTCCGCCGCGATGCGCACCCGATGGCGGTGCTGGTGGGGTGCGTGGGCGCGCTGTCGGCCTTCTATCACGACTCGCTTGATATCTCGAACCCTGAGCACCGGATGATTTCCTCGATCCGGCTGGTCGCGAAAATGCCCACGCTGGTGGCCATGGCCTATAAATATTCCATCGGCCAGCCCTTCATGTATCCGAAGAATGATCTCAGCTACACCGCGAACTTTATGCGGATGATGTTTGGCACGCCCTGCGAGGAATATGTCCCCAACCCGGTGCTGGTGAAGGCGCTGGACCGTATTCTCATTCTTCACGCCGATCATGAGCAGAATGCCTCCACCTCAACGGTGCGTCTGGCGGGCTCGTCGGGCGCGAATCCCTTTGCCTGTATCGCGGCCGGTATTGCCACGCTGTGGGGCCCGGCGCACGGCGGCGCGAACGAGGCCTGCCTGGTCATGCTCGACGAACTGCAGCGCGCAGGCGGGGTTGAGAAGATTGGCGAATTTATCCGCCAGGTGAAGGACAAATCGTCCAACGTGAAGCTGATGGGCTTCGGCCACCGTGTCTACAAGAACTACGACCCGCGGGCCAAGCTGATGCGCGAAACCTGCTACGAGGTGCTGGGCGAATTGGGGCTTGAGAACGACCCGCTTCTCAAGATCGCCATGAAGCTTGAGCAGATTGCGCTTGAAGACGACTATTTCGTGCAGCGCAAGCTCTACCCCAACGTCGACTACTACTCTGGCATCGTGCAGCGCGCGCTCGGCATACCCACCTCCATGTTCACCTGCATCTTTGCACTCGCCCGCACGGTTGGCTGGATCGCCCAGTGGGCAGAGATGATCAGTGATCCCGATCAAAAAATCGGTCGGCCGCGCCAGCTCTACAACGGGGCGGCTCGTCGCGACATCCGTTGAGTCCGGTGGCGATCACGTTGTAACATCTGAAATCTTGCGCGCGCGCGCCGCCGGAGGGTGGTTCGGGCGCGTTCAAGTCACGGGTCAGTGCTCCGGAAGCCGGACACCGGTCCGCCGGTTCCAGTCCCTCTCGGCTGGGGCCGGGCCTCTTAAACGAGAAGCTCGTTCATAAGAAAGGTGACGCGCGATGATGAAGGCTTTCCAGTCCAACGCTTATCTTTTTGGCGCCAATGCGCCTTATCTCGAGGAGCTCTACGAGAGCTACCTCAAGAACCCCGGCTCGGTGCCTGAAACCTGGCGGGAGTATTTCGACAACATGCAGATGGTGCCGGCGGCTGACGGCAGTGCTCAGTCGCGCGACATTGCGCATGCCCCCATCGTGCAGTCATTTGCCGAGCGCTCGCGCGAGGGCACGCTGCGGCCCCGTCTCATGGGGGGCGACGCTTCGTCGGCGCGCAAGCAGGTGTTTGTGCAGTCGTTGGTTGCCGCATACCGGTTCCTGGGTAACCGCTGGGCTGACCTCGATCCGCTCAAGCGCCAGGAGCAGCCCTCCATCCCCGAACTCGAGCCCGCCTTCTATGATTTTTCAGAAGGGGATCACGCCAATATCTATTCGGCCGCCAATACGTATTTCGGGTTTGATACCGCGCCGCTGCGGGAGATCGTGCGTGCCCTGCGTGAAACCTATTGCGGCTCAATTGGCGCCGAATTCATGCACATGACCGATCCTGCGCAAAAGCGCTGGATGCAGGAGCGGCTGGAATCGTCACGCGCCAGGCCTAGTTTTTCGGCCGACAAGAAGAAACGCATTCTCGAGCGCCTGACCGCGGCCGAAGGGCTTGAGCGCTATCTGCATACCCGGTACGTCGGTCAGAAGCGATTCTCGCTCGAGGGCGGTGAAAGCTTCATCGCGGCCATGGACGAACTGATCCAGCGTGCCGGCGAGTCGGGAATTGAGGAAATCGTCATTGGCATGGCGCATCGCGGGCGTCTGAATGTGCTCGTGAACGTGCTGGGCAAAATGCCGCGCGATCTGTTTGCTGAGTTTGAAGGCCAGCATGCCGATGATCTGCCCTCGGGTGATGTGAAGTACCACAACGGTTTTTCGAGTGACCTCACGACGCCGGGGGGGCCGGTCCATGTGTCGCTTGCCTTCAATCCCTCCCACCTTG
>JAGWXN010000200.1 GCA_018969885.1 Betaproteobacteria bacterium
CGCGCTTCGCCCCTCGCCCCGGCCCGCCCGCCGCGCGCGGGCGGTCGGCGCAGCCCGCCAACCCGGTCGCCGGCCCGCTGCGTGATTCGACTCCGACAACTCACGCTCTCGCGGGGCGGGCGTGATCTGCTGCGCGGTGCGGAGGCCACCATCGCGCCAGGCGAACGGGTCGCACTCATTGGCCTGAACGGTTCGGGTAAGACCTCACTGCTGTCTGCCCTCACAGGCGAGGTATCGCCCGATGCCGGGAGTATCGAGCAGCCTTTCGAGCGTGTGATCCGACTCGAACAATCATTGCCATCGAGTCCACTTCCGGCCTGGCAGCACCTGCTCGCGGCGGACACCGCACTGGTCGAAGCCCAGCAGGCCCTTACACGGGCGGAGGCCGAATTTACCGAGACGTCAGCAGATACCAGTGACGCCGCGGGACTCGCCATCGCCCAGGCGCACGCGGCCTGGCACGAGGCGGGTGGCGCAGATGCCGCGTCGCGGGCCCGTGCGCTGCTGTCAGGGCTGGGCTTCAGTGCCGAGGCCTGCGAGGCGCCGGTTGATTCGCTATCTGGCGGATGGCGCATGCGGCTCAATCTCGCGCGGGCGCTGTTTGCACCAGCCGACCTGCTGCTCCTTGATGAGCCCACCAATCACCTCGACCTGGATGCCGTGTTGTGGCTTGAGCGCTGGCTGGTGCGATCGGCGTGTACGATGGTGATCGTGTCGCACGATCGCGACTTCCTCGATCGCGTCGTGAAGTGCTGCCTTCATATTGATGAGGGCCGACTTATGCGCTTTGCGGGGGGGTATAGCGATTTCGAAAGGCAGCGCGCAGCCCGCGCCGCACAGGCTGCGCGAGAGCGCGAATCTACAGCAGCGCGGGCTGCCCATCTCGAATCATTCATCCGGCGCTTCCGTGCGCAGGCAACCCGGGCGCGGCACGTACAAAGCCGTATCAAGGCGCTGGAACGCATGGCCGAGGTGGAGGTGGTGCGAGCGTTGAGCGGTGTTGATATCGAGCTCGCCTCGGCCGAAGACTGTCCAGAGCATCTCGTGCTGGTCGAGCATCTCGGTGCTGGCTATCAGCAGACGCCGGTTGTGCAGGTTCGCCAGCTGCAGATTGAGCGTGGCGCGCGAATCGGGGTTCTCGGCAGGAATGGAGCGGGCAAGACCACGCTCATCCGCACCCTGGTGGGCGAGCTGCCGCCAGTATCGGGCGAGATCACCATCGCGCGCGGGCTGCGGGTTGGCTATTTCGCCCAGCAGGGGGTTGACGCGCTACGGGACGACGAGTCAGCCCTGCGCCACTTGCAGCGGCTCGCACCCGACCAGCGCGAACAGGCCTTGCGCGACTTTCTCGGACGTTTCGGCTTTCGAGGTGAAGACGCAACCCGCCCTGTCGGACCGATGTCGGGCGGCGAAAAAGCTCGCCTTCTGTTTGCCCTGCTTGCCTGGCAGCGCCCGCAGCTCCTGGTGCTTGACGAGCCGACCAACCATCTCGATGCGCAGACGCGCGACTCCCTTGCCGACGCGCTTGCCCGGTTTGACGGGGCGCTCCTGCTGGTCTCCCACGATAGGTACCTGCTGCGAGCGAGCGTGGACCGATTCGTCATCGTGGCCGACGGCACACTCACCGATTATGACGGTGACCTGGACGACTACGACGCCTGGATCGCACAGCGCCGCGGTGATGCGGCCATCGCGGCCACCCCGCCGCTGAGCGGCGATAGCGCAGAGCGCGTCGCAGCCGCCCCGCTTCCCGATTCCGCATCGGCCGTCGACCGTCGAACCGAACGGCGGCTTGCCGCTGAGCGGCGGGTGGCGCTCGCGAACCTCACGCGAGCCATCGATGCCGAAATTCGTGCGATCGAGACCCGCCTCAAGACGCTTGAATCTGAATTAGCCCACGCCGAGGCCGCCCTACAGGACCCTACGCTTTACGGGCCTGGCACGGATGGAGCAAAAGTCGCCGGACTGAATCGACAGCGCGCTGCGCTCGCTCGCGAAAAAGACGATGCCGAAACCCGCTGGCTGGAACTTCAAACCCGGCGCGACGAGCAGGTCACAGCCTTTGACGCAGCCTAGTTCTCGGTCGCATCTTAGTTCTTAGGCGCAAGCGCCGCTTTGCGATCGGCGTTGACCCGCTGGACCGACGCGCGCTCGCCGAGCAGTTTGAGGTAATCGCGCACCGGAAAGCCCGCCATCAGGTCTTCGCCATAAATGGTTTTGCTCGCCAGCGAAACCAGGGGCAGGTGCACGAGGCCCGCACAGTCGGCGTAGCTGAACCGATCGCCTGCCAGGTAAGGGCCGAATCGCGCGAGCTTGCCGAAGGCGTCGATCACTTTCATGAGATCGGTGCGGGTTTGCGCGATCAGTTCATCGGTGGCCGTGCCGCCAAAGAACGCTTTGCCGTACAGACGCCGTGCGGTGAGCTCAACATGGGTTTCCAGATAGGCCACGATCTCTCGAATCTTGGCCCGCTGCCAGGGATCGGAGGGCAGGAGCGCAGGCTCGGGTTGGAGGTCCTCAAGGTACTCGATGATGACCTGAGACTCCGAGAGTGGACCGTGCTCGGTCTCGATAAAGGGGATCTTGCCGAGCGGACTGAGCGCGAGCGTTGCGGCATCCTTGCTGGCACGGTTGTACACCTCCTCGAATGGCAGGCCCTTCTCAAGGAGTGCGACCTTCACCTTGTTGTAGTAATTGCTCACCGCAAACCCGTGCAGTCTGATCATCATCGTCTCCCCGACTCAAAAGTGGTGGGTCGTCAACGTGTTTTGCCACGTGGACTCCAGCGCGGAGTGTAGCGTGCCCGCCGGTTACAATCGGGCCATGAAACCCACACCCTTCCAACGAATCGGCGTCGTCGGTAGCGGCGTCATGGGCCGCGGCATTGCGCAGATCTTCGCGCAGGCGGGCATTCCAGTGCGACTGTTCGATAGCCATGCGCCAGCTCTGGCGGCTGCGGTGCAGTCGCTCGCTGGCGTGTTCAGCCTGCTTCAGGACAAAGGGCGGCTGACCGCCGACCAGGCGCAGGCGGCTGTCCAACGAATCCTGCCCGCACAGGCGCTGGCCGATCTCGCTGACTGCGACCTGGTCATCGAGGCGATCGTCGAGCGGCTCGATGCCAAGCGCGAACTTCTTGCCAACCTCGATGACGTGCTCGCCACAGGGGCCGTGATCGCCAGCAACACGTCTTCGCTATCCATCACTGCCATCGCCGCGAGCAGCCGTCATCCTGAGCGGGTGGCGGGCTACCATTTCTTCAACCCTGTGCCGCTGATGCGCATTGTCGAGGTCATTGGCGGCCCGCGCACCGAGCCAGGCATTCTCGACAAGCTCTGCGCGCTGGCAGAACTCGCCGGGCACCAGGCCGTGCGCGCGCAGGACACGCCAGGATTCATCGTCAATCACGCCGGACGCGGCTTCGGCACCGAGGCCCTGCGGTTGCTCGGCGAAGGCGTCGCCGACCCCGCCACCATCGACCGCATCATGCGCGAGCAGGTGAACATTGACGGCAGTGGCTTCAAGCTCGGTCCCTTCGAGCTCATGGACCTCACCGGACTCGACGTGTCGCACCCGGTGATGGAATCCATTTACCGCCAGTATTTCGACGAGCCCCGCTTTCGGCCCTCCGTCATCGCAGCGCAGCGAAATGTTGCGGGGCTCCACGGGCGCAAGCGAGGCGAGGGCTGGTATCGCCACGTTGACGGCAAGCAGCAAAATCCGCCCGAGCCCGCCTCCCCCGCCGCTGGGTCGCTGCCGCCTGTCTGGATCGCTCCTGGCCCACACCACGGCGCGCTGTGCGAGCTGGTCGCGAATCTCGGCGGTCGGGTCGACAACGGCCAGGAGCCAAGCACCGAGTCCCTGATTCTGCTCGCCCCGCTTGGCCACGACGCCACCCACGCCTGTCGCGACTGGCCGGCCGAGCGTGCCATCGCCCTTGACACGTTTTTTTCGGTCGCGAGGGGCGCGTGCCAGCGTAGAACCCTCATGACCACGCCGGCCACCCGCAACGACTATCGCAACGCGGCGCACGCGCTCTTTGCAGCCGACGGCGTTCGCGTTTCAGTCATTCGCGACAGCGCGGGTTTTGTAGCGCCGCGAATTCTCGCGATGATTGTTGCGATTGGTTGTGAGATCGCCCAGCAGCGAATCGCTTCGCCCGCCGATATCGACACCGCGGTCAGGCTGGGTCTCGGGTATCCCGCGGGGCCGCTCACCCTGGGCGACAAGCTCGGCGCGATGCGTCTCACGCAGCTGCTTGACGAGATTCATCAGATCACCGCCGATCCACGCTACCGGCCCAGTATGTGGCTGCGTCGCCGCGCCAAGCTTGGCCTTTCACTCCTTCATCCCGACTGAACCATGACCAACGCTGCCGACCGCGCCACGCCAGGTGCCCACGCCAGAGGGTCTGACGAGCCCGAATTTGACGGGACGATGCCGGTGCCCGAGCGACATCAAATCGACACGCAGCGACTAGGGCAGTGGCTGCGCAACCATCTACCTGGCTTTTCGGGCGAACTGCGCGCGCAGATCTTCAAGGGTGGGCAGTCCAACCCCACGTACCTGCTGTCATCGCCAACGGGCACCTGGGTGATGCGAGCAAAGCCGGGTCCGGTGGCCAAGCTCCTGCCATCTGCGCATGCCATCGAGCGCGAGTTCCGCGTGCTGTCCGCGCTCGCGCATACTGAAGTACCCGTCGCGCGGGTGTTCTGCCTCTGCGAAGATGAATCCGTGATCGGTCGCGCGTTTTATGTGATGGAACACGTGCAGGGTCGGGTGCTGTGGGACCAGTCGCTTCCGGGCTTCTCGACCACTGATCGCGCCGCGCTTTACGACGAGATGAACCGGGTCATGGCAGCGCTCCATTCCATCGACCCCGCTTCCATCGGTCTGGCCGACTACGGCCGCCCCGGCAACTATTTTTCGCGGCAAATTGGTCGTTGGACCAAGCAGTACCAGGCATCGGAAACCGAGCACATTGAATCGATGCACCAGCTGATCGATTGGCTGCCCGCGCATATCCCCGCCTCCGATGAAATTGCGGTCGTGCATGGCGATTACCGCATGGACAACCTGATTTTTGAGGCGCATTCAACCCGGGCACGAGCGGTACTCGACTGGGAGCTCTCAACGCTCGGTCATCCACTCGCCGATTTTTCCTATCACTGCATGTCGTGGCGCATTCCGCCGGGCACCTTTCGAGGCATTGGCGGGCTCGATCTCGCCGCGTTGGGTATTCCGTCCGAGCACGACTATATCGCCCGCTATTGCCAACGGACCGGACGCGACCCCGCATCCGTACTCGAGCACTGGGATTTCTATCTCGCCTACAACATGTTCAGGCTGGCGGCCATCCTGCAGGGCATCGTCAAGCGGGTGGTCGACGGCACTGCCTCGAACACGCAGGCGCCCGCCACCATCGAGCGCGTCAGGCCGCTCGCCGAAATGGGCTGGCAAATCGCTCGCGGCGTTCGATAACGTCGCCGATTAGCCTGACCTCATCAGCCGTCTATCCAGCACCGATATCGGAGCCCTCATGTCATTTCAATTCTCCCCGCGCAGTCTCGACCTTCAGGGCCGACTCAAGGCCTTCATGGATCAGCACATTTATCCGAATGAGCACCGCTTCGAGGAGGAGGTCGCCGCGAACCGCCGCGCCGGCAATGTCTGGGTCCCCACGCGGCTAATTGACGAACTCAAGCCGGTCGCGCGCGAGGCGGGCCTTTGGAACCTGTTCCTGCCACGCTCGGCGCGCGTGCCCGAAGGCCTGTCAAACCTTGACTACGCGCCCCTCTGCGAGATCATGGGTCGTGTTCACTGGGCGCCAGAGGTCTTCAACTGCTCAGCGCCCGATACGGGCAACATGGAAACCTTTGAGCGCTACGCGAGCGAATCGCTCAAACGCCAGTGGCTAGACCCCCTGCTGCGAGGCGAGATCCGTTCGGCGTTCGCGATGACCGAGCCTGGCGTCGCTTCATCGGACGCCACCAATATCGAGTCCACCATCGTTCGTGAGGGTGACCATTACCGCATCAACGGACGAAAGTGGTGGACTTCCGGCGCACCGGATCCGCGCTGCAAGGGTTTTATTTTCATGGGTAAGACCGACCTCTCCGCGCCGAGGCATCAACAGCA
>JAGWXN010000201.1 GCA_018969885.1 Betaproteobacteria bacterium
ACCGCCAGCGTCGCAAGAACCAACCCACCCCCGGCCTCAACCGCCACCACCTGGACAGGGCTCATGCCACGGGCAAGAAGCAGGTGGTGGAGGTGGTCGCGACCCGGCGATGTCGCCCCCTGCCCCCTCAAAAGCCTCGCAGCGATGACGCTCAGCCCATCGGCCAACGGCACAAAACAGGCCCACACCACCACCGCGGGCGGGGCACCGCCCTGAGCTGGCGGCAGCGAACAAAGCTTCAGAGCGGTGATTGCGATGAGAAAACCGATACCGAGACTGCCGGCATCGCCCATGAAGATCCGGGCAGGCCGCCCCGACCAGCCGCGCAGATTGAACATCAGGAACGCCACGAGACAGGCGCCCAGCACTCCCGCGAGCTCGATGACATGAGCGTTACCCGACAGCCAGGCAACCCCGCCCAAAACCAGCAAGGCGACCAGGCAAAGCGACCCAGCCAACCCGTCGACACCATCGCTCATGTTGATCGCATTCATCACACTGACGATTGCAAACACCGAAAAGGGAAGTGCGACCCATCCAAGGTCGGGCGCCCAACCAGGAATGATTTCGCCCAACGCCCGCAGACTGACCTCGCTACCGACCACGACGGCGGCGGAAATGAACGCCTGAAAAAGAAATTTCGGGCCCGCCCTCAGATGGGCACGATCATCGATCGCACCGAGTACGAAAAACAGAAAAACCCCACCCATCCACGCTGTCGCGGGACGAACCGCCGGAATAAGGAGCCAGGCAGCAAATAATCCAACCGCCATCGCCAGACCACCCACGACCGGCGTGGAAGCCTCGTGTTGTTTGCGGCCCCCGGGATGATCGAGAAGGCCAAGCCACGGCGCGATTCGTGTGAGGATACCGACGCTGGCAATGGTGACAAGGAAGGCAAGCGTTAACGCTAGAGCGAGCGTCAAAATGGGTGGCATTTCAAAAAGACCAGGATAAAGAGGCTTGGGAGCGACGGTAGAACCGGTGTGTAACGCCAGAGCCCGCACTAGCTGGCAATCTTACAGTGAACAGCGTCGAATCTCTGGATAACCGACTGAGAAATAGCGCACATTTTTTCCGCCAAATTCAGTCGGCGCACCAGAGCGGTGCGGCGCATGCGGATTACTGCGCAAACCCAAAATGCGAGTCGATCCTCGAAGCGATGTAAAGCACCCGATAGCTGCCAAACACCTGCTGGGCGTAGGCGTCGATCAGGTCGCGCCCGGCTGCCTGCAGCACCTCCTGCGCGTTAAGCAGATCGAGGAGCGTTCCCCGACGAAAAGCGAACTGCTCGCGGACCGCCCGGAGCGACGCAGCAGCCAACTCTGCGGCCTCGATTCGGGCGAGCAGCAGTTGATCGGACGCGCTTGCTTCGGCAAGCACCTGTGCAGCAAAGCGCTCGAAGGAGAGCACGGCCGCCTGGTAGTCATGCTCGGCCTGCTGCAATCGCGACAAGGCCTGCGTCTCACGAGCCTGCGCCGCGCCGCCGGTGTAGAACTCATATCGGAAATTGAACAAAGCGGTGCGGTCATTTCCCGGGAACCCGTCGCCGATCTGATCTCGCCGCGTAAATGTGCTCTCGAAATTCAGCTGTGGGAGCGCCCGAGCCGCCACGGCTTTTAACTCAGATTGCGTCGCTTCCCTTCCCGCCTGGGCCGCCCGGACGGTGGCGAACACCGGCGCAAGAGCGGATGCGCCCCCAATCTCCGGCACCTCCACCGCTGCGAGCAGGTCCGTTGTACCGGCCGGCTCAGCCCCGAATATTTCGCGGTAACCCGCTCGCGCTGCTGCCACCCGAGTTCTGGCTGCCACCACCCCGGCCAGCGCGTCCGCGACCCGCGCCTGCGCCCGAAGCACGTCGCTGCGAGACCCGCCACCCAGCTCATAGCGCTCCCTCACATACTGGGCAATCGCGACTCGCGCAGCCTGGTTTTCCAGCGCCAATCCCTCTTGCAGATGCGCCGACTCGAACTCGATCGCAACCTGTATGGCCCTCAGTGCCAGTTCAGCGCGACGCGCCTCAGCGCGCGCGGCAGCAATACGCTCTCGGGCTTCGGCCGACACCACGAACGCCTCCGCTGCCCCAAAGTCGAATACCAACTGCCGCAGCACCAGGCCCCACCCCGCACTCGTGTACCGCCGCTCAGGAACACCAAACAACCGGTTCTGGTCGAATGAGCGCCACCCGCCATCGGTCTGACCTGTGACCTGGGGGCGAAGGGCCGCACGGGATTCTTCGGTCGCGCCACGAGCCCCTTCCCTGGCCGCCACGGCGGTCTGAAATTCGGGATGGCGGCTCACCGCCTCGCGCACACGATCACGAAACTGACGGTCCACAAGGGGCGATAGCGCGATCCGACGATCTGACCGCAATGCATCGAGAAACCCGATCTGGGACTCGCCCAAGGCAGGAACCTGCTCGGGAGGCGGTGCGACGGCGGTCGGCATCGGGGAACCTCCCCCACCGGTTACGGGCACAGTCTGCGAGAACGCAGCGGACGACGTGAGCAGCAACGCGATGAATAATCGCCCAGCGGTGATTGAACGCGCTCTGCGGCTCGTCGAGCCCAAGGCATGCACCCGCCTGGGCGACTGGCCCTGCCTAGCGCTCACGGAACGCATTCTCTCTAACGGCGACCACCGGCTTGGACAGATACTGCAGCACCGTCTTGGACCCCGTGATGATGTCGATCTGCGCCTGCATACCGGGGAGCACCGGCAGTTCCTTGTCTCCTGCCTGGAGCACAGGCGACAGCGTTTCGATACGGGCCACGTAAAAACTTTCGCCGCGTTCATTGGTCACCACGTCTGGGCTGACCTGCGTCACCGTGCCAACCATGGCACCGAAAATCGAAAAGTCATAGGCTGAGATTTTGAGGCGTGCGGTTTGCCCGACCTTCACAAACCCGATGTCCTGGGGCAGGATCATTGCCTCGAAAACCAGCTGATCATCAATCGGCACCACTTCGGCAACCGGCTCACCCGACCGCACTACGCCCCCTATCGTGGAGATCAGCAGACGGTTGAGAATTCCGTTCACAGGCGATCTGAGCTCCGTTCTTCCCACCCGATCGGCGAGTGCCGGCATGACCTCCTCGAGCGAGCGCAGTTCAGCGGTGACCTGGTTCAGATCCGCCTGCGCCTGGGTGCGGATCTGCCGGAGCGTTGCATCCTTCCGCGCAACCACTTCGGCGAGCGCAGCCTCCAGCCTGACGATGGCCGAGCGCGCGGAGTCAAGCCTGCCCTCGGCATCGGCCATCATCCGGTCTAGCCGGACCAGTTCGATCTGCGGCTCAAGCCCTCTGGCCACCAGCTGCGCAAGAATGCGTCGCTCCTCCCGAGCGAGTGCCAGGGTACGTTCGGCAGTCTGAATGACGATACGGGTTTCTTCGATTTCCCGGCTGCGCTGCTCGCGTTGGGAATCGAGTACCCGGATCTGTGCATCGCGCTCCTCGGCACGAGCGCGCCATGCTGCGCGTTCAATGCTCACAAACTCGCGCGCATCGCGTTCAAGTTCAGCACCAAACGAGGGCACAGTTTCCGTCAACTCGGCCCGCAGCCTCGCCACCCGCGCGAGCAACGCGAAGCGCTGCTGCCTGCGCGACTGGTAATCGCCGTCGGCCTGAATCGAACTGAGGGACACCAGCGCTACCCCATCAGCCACCTTCTGCCCCTGCTTGACATGAATCGCCTGCACAACACCGCCTTCCAGGCTCTGGATCACCTGGATTCGCCCGGATGGAATCACCCGGCCTTGCGCGCGGGTGACGGTGTCAACGTGAAAGGTGGCCGCCCAAACGAAAAAAGCGACAACCGTCAGCACAATGGCGTAGAGCAGCCAGCTTGCACTGCGCTTGAGGTCGTGCTCACGCAAGGTTGCAGCGATCGTTTCACCGCGGGGTCGCGAGGCGTTGGCGGTCACGGTTCAACCCGCTTTGGTGGACGAACTACCCGACCCCAGGCCTGCAAGCCCCGGCCCGGAAGGCTCAGCCGCGACGGAACGCCCCGCTGCCTGACCGGTTGCCGGCGCAGACGGCACCACCACCTGGAGCGCACCGCCTCCAGCGGACTGGGCACTGAACGGCCGAGCCGACAGTGCGCCACGGAGGGCTGCAGTGGCCGGGGGCGAAGCAGTGGCCTTCTGTGAAGGAACCGCAGTCGAGGGGGCATCACCGCCCGCTCGCCCCGGCGGGGTATCCGGACCTGAAGGACCTGAAGGACCTCGTTGACCCGTCGCAGGCGCCGCAGCGCCCCCGGAAGCCGGCCCACTGCCCGCGCCCAGCACCTTGTCGCGAGGACCATCGGCCACGACTTTCCCCTGGTCAAGCACGATCACGCGGTCGACCAGTTCGAGCAGGGTAGCCTTATGCGTGATGACCACGAGCGTTGAGGTGCCGATAACAGGCTTTAACCGCTCGATGAGTTGCCGCTCCGCATTGATGTCCATTGCACTAGTGGGCTCGTCCAGCAGCAGGATAGGGGGCCGACCAACCAGCGCCCGCGCAATCGTGATCGCCTGACGCTGCCCGCCAGATAGCCCCTCGCCTCGCTCACCCAGCCGGAGGTTGTAGCCTTCCGGATGGGTACTGATGAAATCATGTACGCCCGCGATATGAGCGACCTCGACGATTCGTTCGTCGGCAGGGTAATGCGCACCGAGCGCGATGTTCTGTCGCACCGTGCCCGTCATCAGCCAGATTTCCTGCATGACCGCGCCAATGTTGCGACGGAGATCGGACGGATCGAGCTGACGAACATCCGCACCGCCCACCAGCACAGCCCCCGCACTGGGCGCATAGAGTCCGAGCAGCAGCTTCGCAAGCGTGGTTTTGCCGGACCCCACGCGCCCCACAATGGCCACCCGCTCGCCTGCGTTGATTTTCAGACTGACGCCGTTAAGGCCCCCCGCCTGCTGCTGCGGATAGGAGAAGGACACACCGCGCAACTCAACCGTGCCATCGAGGGATTCACGCGGCATCAACTGCCGCGAGGGTTGATGCTCGCGGGGCTCGTTCATCAGCTTGGCCAGCGCCTTGTAGCTGGCGTAAGACTGATTGGCCCGCGTAAGCAACTGGGCCAGCTGCGCGAGGGGGGCAATTGCGCGCCCTGCGAGTATGGAACAGGCGATGATTGCCCCCATTCCGATTTGTCCCTTGGCCACCAGAAACACGCCCATCGAGACAATGGCTACCTGCGAGACCTGTGAAACAAAGTTTGCGAAGTTGCCCGCAAACTGCGCCAGAAAGCGGGTTTTGAGCCCCACCCGCGCCTGATGGGCGATCGCACGCTGCCAGCGGCCGCGCATCACCGGGCCAGCACCGAGCGCCTTGATGGTTTCTAGCCCCGCAATCGATTCCACCAGCACAGAATGCTTGGTCTGCCCGTCTTCATAGCCAGTCTGCACCAGCCGCCGCATGGCCGGCTGCAGCGCAACCCCAACCAGCAGCATGGCGGGGATAAGAATGAGCGGCACATACACCATGGGCCCGCCGATCGCCCAAATCACCGCGACGAACAGCAGCGCGAACGGTATATCGATCACTGTGGTGAGTGTGGCCGAGGTGAGGAACTCTCGGACGGATTCAAACTCCTTCATGACATTCGCCAGCGACCCGGTTGAGCCTCGCCGCGCGCGCATCTCGAGATCGAGCACATGGTCGAACAGCGCATCAGCGATTGCCATATCCGCTCGCGAGCCTGCGACATCAAGGAAATAGCCGCGCAGGCTGCGAATGATGAAATCACTGACAAACACAATACTGATACCCGCCATCAGAGCGATGAGGGAATCGATCGCGTTATTAGGTAGCACCCGGTCATAGACGATCATCGTGAAGATCGACGAGGCGAGCGCAAACACGTTGGTGAGGAGCGCAGCGAGTCCCACCTGAATGTAGAGCGGCTTAGCCGTGGACAGCGGCCCCCAGAACCAGTGCCCAAACCGACCGCGCGGTGCATTCACCTGGTCGGAGGGTACGCGAAGCGGGGGGCTTACCGCCACGAATGTGCCCGACAGCCTCTGATCGATCAGGTCAGGATCGGGATCTGCCTTGAATTCGCTCCCATTGGATCCGGGATCGAAAAGCGACAAGCCGCCATCGTGTCCGCGAGAAAGGACCGCGG
>JAGWXN010000202.1 GCA_018969885.1 Betaproteobacteria bacterium
ATTGTTCTCGACGTGTCGGCCCGACATGGCGGGATCGACATCCTCGTCAACAATGCAGGCGGCTCTTCACGCGGACGCATTGACACCTTAAGCGATCAAGCCTGGCAGGCCGACTTCGAATTGAAGCTGTTTTCTGCGATTCGATTATGCAGACTCGTATTGCCGTGGATGCGGTCGCGGCGCTGGGGGCGGATCATTAACGTGGTCAACACGTTGGCGAAAACTCCTGGCGCTGGCACCGCGCCCACATCTGTCACCAGGGCAGCCGGGGTTGCGTTCACCAAGGTACTCGCCAACGAGATCGCCGCAGACAATATTCTGGTCAATGCGATCTGTGTCGGCAGAATTGAAAGCGAACAGTGGACACGCTTCCACCAACAGAGCGGAAGCGCTCTTTCGTACCCGGAGTACCTGGCCGAGGAAGGTAAGGCGATACCGTTGGGAAGACTTGGCCATGCCGAGGAATTTTCGTCGCTGATGTGCCTGCTTGCTTCTGAAGCGGGCGGGTACATCACCGGAACAGCCATCAATATCGATGGCGGGTTGTCGCCCGCGGTTTAGGGAATCGGCGGATTTGAGGCGGCTTCCTAGTGAACGATAAAGTATCTGATCCAAGTGGGTGTGGGCGCACAAAGTGCAAGCGGATCACCCTGGGCAGATCAGCCTCGTCGAAATGGCAACGAACACCGTCTCGCATAGCCTTGCGAAGAGCGTCGACGGTATCAGCTTGCGTGAAAACTGATTCGTTCAGCGCCCGGGCATTGAAACCTGAAACCGCCCTCGGCTGCCTCTTCGACCAGGAAAAAGATTTCGCTCATGGTTTGCCGTCGCTGATGTGCGCTCGATCTGGCTACATCATCGGTTCGAACCATGCCGCTGTGGTCCACCAACAGCAAGCGGTACATACGGGCAACGATCAGGCATAACAGGGAGGAATTTGGTGCCCCGGGCCGGACTCGAACCGGCACGCCCCCTTTCGGGATAGCGGCGGATTTTAAGTCCGCTGTGTCTACCGGTTTCACCACCGGGGCAGGCTACTCGCGTTCGGGAAACGCACAGCGCGATGTGGAGGCGGGGGTCGGAATCGAACCGGCGTACACGGCTTTGCAGGCCGCTGCATAACCACTCTGCCACCCCGCCGGGTGTGCAGCCGAGAGCGCCACGGAAAAGCGTTCGGCCACCGAATGAAAAAGGGAAGCCGCGCTTCCCTTTTCACGAACTCTTAAAGCTCTGGCAATCTGGAGCGGGAGACGAGTCTCGAACTCGCGACCTCAACCTTGGCAAGGTTGCGCTCTACCAACTGAGCTACTCCCGCGGACAGCCCGAGAATATAGCCATTCGAAGTAAGCGTGTCAAACAAAGAGCTTGACCCGCCTCACTTCTCGCCGCTCAGATACGGCCAGGCGCGCCTCAGGTAGTACACCATCGACCATACCGTGAGAACCGATGCGAGATAGATCAGCCACGTACCAATCAGTCGCGTATCGAGCAAGCCGAAGAGCGAGCCATAAAAAAGCAGCATCGGAATTGCCACGAGCTGGGAGATGGTCTTGAGCTTGCCGATTGAATGCACCGCCACGCTCGCGCTCGCTCCCATCTGCGCCATCCATTCACGAAGCGCCGAGATGGTGATTTCACGCCCAATGATGATCGCAGCCACCAGCGCGTCGACCCGATCCAGATGCACCAGTACGACCAGCGCCGTGCACACAATGAGCTTGTCGGCCACCGGATCCAGAAACGCCCCAAAGGCCGAGGTTTGTCCCATCTTGCGGGCCAGCCACCCATCCAGCCAATCAGTCAGCGCAGCCCCCACAAACAGCGCGGTGGCGATCACATCACGAGCAGCCGGCGACACTGGCAGGTAGAACACGCCCACCAGCAGGGGGATGGCCAACACACGGAGCCAGGTGAGCAGATTCGGGAGGTTTGAGAACATGAGAGAAGGAGGACGCCGACAGACTGGATTCGCCGACAGCAATGGCCAGAGGTCAGTGGAGCCGACGATAAATTTCCTCGGCAAGCGATCTCGAAATTCCGTCGACCCCGGCCAGGTCCTCGACGCTGGCCGCCATGATGCCACGCAAGCCGCCAAATCGGGCGAGGAGACGCTGCCGGCGCTTTGCACCGACCCCCTCGATTTCATCCAGGCTCGTGCCTTGCCGGGCGCGTGCGCGCTTCGCACGCATGCCCGTGATAGCGAACCGGTGCGCCTCGTCGCGAATTCGTGCCACCAGCATCAGCGCCTGCGATTCCGGTCCCGGCACCAGGGTGGGCCGGCCGTCGGCAAACACCAGCTTCTCTAACCCCACCTTTCTACCCTCTCCCTTTGCTACGCCGACCAGCAGCGACCGGTCAAGCCCAAGCTCGTCAAACACCTCGCAGGCGACACCCAGCTGGGCCGCGCCGCCATCGACCAGCACCACATCAGGCAGCTTGCCGGTGACCGCACGATAGCGCCTCGACAGGACCTCACGCATGGCCGCCGGGTCATCGCCTGGCGCCGCCGACTCGATATTGAAACGCCGGTACTGGGACGGCTGCATCGCGTGCGACTCGAACACCACGCAAGACGCCTGGGTTGCCTCACCCATGGTGTGGCTGATGTCAAAGCATTCAACCCGCAACCCTTCCAGGTCGGACCCGTCGTCGATCCCGAGAAGCGTTGCCAGTTCGCGCGTTCTTCCGCGTTGCGAACCCTCTTCGGCCGCGCGCTGGGCGATGGCGAGTCGACCGTTCGAGACCGCCTGTTCCAACCACCGTCGCCGCTGCTCATGCGGCTGACGAAGCCACTGCACCGTCTGCCCTGCCCGCTCCTGCAGCCACGACTGCATGACTTCATCGGGTGCAGGCTGATTGGCAATGATGATCCCGGGAACCGGAAGCGAGTCGTAATGCTGAAGCAGGAAGGCATTCAGCACCTCGCCCTGGAAAAGCTCATCGCCCGCCTCGGCAGCTCGGAGCTCCGGGAAGAAAGGTCGATCACCGAGGTGCCTGCCACCGCGCACCATCGCCAGATTCACGCACGCACGCCCGCCTTCCACACACACGGCAATGACATCCGCGTCGGTGTCGGTGCCGGTATCCATCGACTGCTGGCTGAGAACCTTCGAGAGCGCGGTGATTCGGTCGCGCAGCACGGCTGCCTGCTCAAACTCAAGCCGCTCGGCGGCGGCATGCATGTCACGCTCGAAATCATCAAGCAACTCCCGGTGGCCGCCACGCAGAAAGCGCATCGCCGACTCAACGTCATGGCCATAGTCTTCATCGGATACCGCCCCCACACAGGGCGCACTGCAACGACCGATCTGATGGAGCAGGCAGGGCCGGGTTCGATTCGAATACACCGAGTCTTCGCAGCTGCGCAGCCGGAAAACCTTTTGCAGCACCTGAATGCTCTCTTTCACCGCCCAGGCGCTGGGAAAGGGCCCGAAATAGCGGCTGGAGCGCTCAAGAACGCCGCGGTAGTAGGCGATGCGGGGATGCCGATGACCTGAGAGCTTCAAATACGGATAGCTCTTGTCGTCACGAAAAAGAATGTTGTAGCGAGGCTTTCCCGACTTGATCAGGTTGCTCTCGAGCAGCAAGGCCTCGGCCTCCGAGGCCGTGACCGTGGTGTCGACCCGAACAATACGCTCCACCATGTGAGCGATACGGGGGCTAGGATGATTCTTTTGAAAGTATGAGGAGACCCGCTTGCGCAGATCCCGCGCCTTGCCGACATAGAGCAGGGTTTCGCTCTCACCGATCATCCGGTAGACGCCCGGCCGATGAGGAAGCGAGGCAATCAGCGATCGCGAATCAAACCCTTTTTCTTCGGGCTCATTCGACTCAGACATGGCCAGCCGGGCGCATCGCGCGCCAACGACGCAGCCAATCTCGATTGGGGCGCCAGCGAAGGGCTGCAATCAATGCATCCGCCAGATCAGGGCGGTTACAGACCAGCAGCATGTCGCAGCCAGCGCTCAGTGCCGCACGAGCACGGGCGTGAATATCGCCAGCTACCGCAGCGCCCTCCATCGTGAGGTCGTCGCTGAAAATCACGCCGTCGAACCCAAGCTTCCCGCGCAAGATCGTCTTCAGCCACTTGCTGGAAAAGCCCGCAGGCTTTGCATCAACAGCCGGATACACCACATGAGCCGGCATGACCGACGACAGCGTTTCGCCCAGCCAGCGATAGGGCGCCGCATCATGCTCAATCAGCGTGGCGCGCGAGCGTTCGTCAACCGGGAGCGCCACATGCGAGTCGGCGCTTGCCCAACCATGCCCGGGAAAGTGCTTGCCGCAGTTGGCCATGCCCGCGAGAAGCAGTCCGTGGTTGAGCGCGCGCGCAAGCATCGCCACCACGCGCGGATCAGAATGAAACGCCCGGTTACCAATCACTGCAGAGCGACTATGGTCGAGATCGAGGACCGGTGTAAAGCTGAGATCAACGCCCACTTCACGAAGCTCGCTCCCAATCACTCGCCCCAGCCGGGTCGCCTCCCGACAGGCTGCGAGCGGATCGCTATCCCAGAGTACCCCCAGCTCTCGCATCGGCGGCACCGCAGTGAATCCTTCGCGAAATCGCTGCACCCGTCCGCCTTCATGGTCGACACAAATGAGTAGCGCTGGATTTCTGAGCGACCGAATCTCTGCGCATAACGCCCTGACTTGATCCCGATCAGTGAAATTGCGCGTGAACAGAATCACCCCACCCACCATCGGGTGCAGAAGCCGCTCACGCTCGCGGGCCGCCAGCGAGGTGCCTGCGACATCAACAATCACCGGGCCCGGGGCGCGGTCTATCGGACTATTCGAGAGCGGCATGGGCAGATATCTGTTCAAGGACAACGAAGGCCATGACATGGTCGGATTCATCAGAGAGCGATACATGCGCGATGAGCTTTCGCTCGTCGAGATAGGGGGCGAGCTCTTTGCGTGCCCGGGCAAACGGCTTGCCACGGCGATCGTTCAGAATTTCAAGTGACAACAGGGTCATGGGCCCCCTGAGCCCCAGGCCCAAGGCCTTGCTGAAGGCTTCCTTGGCTGCGAAGCGCTTGGCGAGATAGCGCGCCGCATACCCCGCGCCGTGCGCGCCGCGCGAACGCCGCCGTAGGAATTCAGTCAGTTCGTCTGGGCCCAGCACCCGTCGCGCGAACTTGTCCCCCCAACGCTCAAGCAGATTCTCAATGCGATGCATGGCGACGATGTCGCTGCCAATGCCGTAAATCACACCGCAGCTCCCGTCGCCGCCTCACGCATGAGTCGCTTCATCTCACGAACCGCCTCACGAATTCCAACAAACACCGATCGCGACACAATTGCATGGCCGATATGAAGTTCGCGCACGCCCTGAAGGGCCGCCACCGGCTGCACATTCACATAATTGAGCGCATGCCCCGCGTTAAAGCGCATGCCAAGCGAGCGAATGAGATCACCAGCACGACGGATCCGCGCAAGTTCATGGCGAACCGCCGCACTTTCTGCATCGCGCCCCTGTTGATGAAACGCATGCGCGTAGGGGCCGGTGTGAATCTCGCACACGCGGGCGCCGATGCGCGCAGCCGCCTCAATCTGCGGTGCGTCGGCGTCGATAAATACGCTGGTGACAATGCCAGCGCCCGCGAGCCTTGCCACCACCTCGCGCAGCCGCGCCTCCTGCGAAACGATATCGAGGCCCCCCTCGGTGGTGATTTCATGCCGTCCTTCGGGGACCAGCATGGCCATCTCGGGTGTGAGTGAGGCAGCGATTTCCACCATCTCATCGGTTGCCGCCATTTCAAGATTTAGCTTGATATGGGTGAGCTCGCGAAGCCGCCGCACGTCGGCATCCTGAATATGACGCCGATCTTCGCGCAGGTGAACCGTGATGCCGTCTGCGCCGCCGAGATGCGCCTCCACGGCCGCCCACACCGGATCGGG
The DNA here is from genome assembly GCA_018969885.1 of Betaproteobacteria bacterium. The sequence continues at coordinate 5,905 of JAGWXN010000202.1, forward strand.
TTCATAGGTGCGACGCGCCTGTCGGATGGTGGCGACGTGGTCAATGTTGACGCCGAGTTCAATCATGGGGAGAGCTTATGAAGGTCAATGAGCACCTGCCGGGTGCGAAGCGGATGCCCCTCCAGTTGATGCGAGAGGATGGCCCGGGCGAGATATTTTGCCTCGCTACGGCTGTCGGGCGAAGTCAGACGCCCTGCTGCCAGGTC
>JAGWXN010000006.1 GCA_018969885.1 Betaproteobacteria bacterium
CGTAGGAGCTCAGCGTGGCTGACGCGCTCAGGCTCGAATCGGTCAGTAAGGCCTTCGGTGGCCTTCAAGTGATTGAAGACCTGAGCTTTGCCGTGCCGAGCGGCAGCCGGACGGCGCTCATCGGTCCGAACGGTGCGGGCAAGACCACCGTTTTCAACCTGATCAGCGGCGTCTACACGCCGGATTCGGGGCGCATCCTGATCGGTGGCACCGACTCGGCTGGGGTGACCGCAGCCCGGCGGATCGGCTTAGGACTGGCGCGCTCGTTTCAGAATATCCGGCTGATGCCGCATCTGTCTGCGGTTGAAAACGTGATGCTGGGCGAACACCATCGACGCCACCCGCTCGCTTCCGCCTGGGGTCGGCGGGCGACCGAAAAGGCCCGGGCGGCACTGTCTGAGGCGGGGTTGGGCGCCTATGACGGCATGGTGGTCTCCGAACTGCCCTATGGCATTCAGAAGCGTATCGAGGTGGTGCGCGCGCTCCTTGCCGAGCCCACTCTATTGCTGCTCGATGAACCCGCGGCGGGGCTGAACGGAGCGGAAACCGACGAGCTTCGGCAGCTGCTTGAGCGGGTGTCGGCGCGAGGGGTCACCATTTTGGTGGTGGAGCACGACATGCCCTTTGTGCATAGCTTCTGTAACCACGTGGTGGTGCTCAATTTCGGGCGAAAAATCTACGACGGCGACAACCACGGGGTGCGCCGCGATCCGGCAGTGCTCGAGGCCTATTTAGGGAGCAGCGCAGGAGCCACCGATGCTGCTTGAGGTTCGCGCGCTCGACGTCACCTACGGCACCACCCGGGCCGTGCGCGGCCTTGACCTCACGGTCGAGGCGGGCGAGATCGTGACCGTACTTGGCGCAAACGGCGCGGGCAAGAGCTCGCTGCTCAGGGCGGTACAGGGGCTGGTGCGCCCTGCGAACGGGGCTATCCTGTTCAACGGCGACTCGGTCGCCGGGTCGTCTGCGGCGAGCCGGGTGTCGCGCGGCCTGGTGCTGGTGCCCGAGGGCAGGCAGATCTTCACCAGCCTCACGGTGCACGACAATCTTCTGATGGGTGCCTACTCGCGGCGCGACGACCCCGCAAAGGAAATTGACCAGATCTATCAGCGCTTTCCCAACCTCGCCCGCCGCCGCGACATGTTTGCTTCTGTGCTATCGGGCGGTGAGCAGCAGATGCTTGCTATCGGCCGGGCGCTTCTGTCGCGCCCGAAGCTGATGATGCTTGATGAGCCTTCGCTGGGATTGAGCCCGCTTCTGGTGCGCGCGCTCTTCGATCTGATCGGCGAATTGAATCGCGACGGGCTCAGTATGCTGCTGGTCGAACAGAACACGCAGATGGCGCTTCAATGCGCGCATCGCGCCTACGTGCTTGAATTGGGGCGGTTGGCCATGTCCGGGGCCGCTGCCGACATTCTTGGCGATCCACGGATCGCTGCCGCTTATCTCGGATCGTCTGAAAGGAGACATTCATGAAGCTCAAGGCAATCGTATTGGCTGTTGCGCTGGCTGCGGCCGGGCCGCTCGCCGCTCAGGATTTGGTGCTGGGCCTCACGCACGCGAAAACCGGTCGCTATGCGGGCGTAGGTATTGGGACCGAGGTCGCGGTTGATATCGCAGTGGCCGAGATCAATGCCGCGGGCGGGGTCAACGGCAAGAAACTGCGGATCGAGAAATTCGACACCGGGAGCGAGGCGAAAAACGCCCAGGTGGCAGCGCAGAAGTTTGCCCAGGATGCGCGGGCGCTAGGAATCGTGGGCCCGTTCTCCAGCCAGGAGGCGCAGGTCGCTTTTGCAGCGGGTGAACGACTGGAGATCGTGCAGGTGCCGAACGCAGCCTCCGCGCCCGGTCTCACCAAAGACCGCAACTGGGCTTTTCGCGTGACCGAGGATGAGGGCAAGCAGTTCGGCCGCCTTCTGAAAACGCTGGAGACCAAAGGTGGAGTGTCGGGTAAAACCGCTGCCGTCATGTACCCGAGCGATGAGTTCGTTGGCAAGGCGCTGGCGGGCTGGATGCCCTCGCTCCTCGAGAAATCGGGCTGGAAACTGGTGATTCCCGCTGAGGGCTTCGCCACCAACGCCACCGACCTCTCGCCCCACATCACCAAACTGAAGGGCAATACGCCTGCTGTGGTCGCTTTTGCCGGTCTGCCTGAGGGCGCGATCAAGGTGATGAAGGAAGTGCGTCGGCAGGGGCATAACAGCGTGCTGATCGGATCGCAGATTTTTGCAGACCCCGATATTGCGAAGGTGTTGGGTCCTGATGGCGAGGGCGCGATCTTTGTGTCGTGGTACTGGTGGGATCTCAATGACCGCACCCGTGCCTTCGAGAAAAAATTTCTCGACGAAGCAGGTAAGCGCGGCATCAACAAGACTGGCGCCCATCACGTTGACGCGTCGGCTTATGACATCGTGTATGCCTACGCTGATGCGATGCGTCGCGCCAAAGTCACCGGCGATCCGTCCAAGCTGAAAGAAGAGCGTGCCGCCATCCGCGAATCGCTCCGCATGGTTGAACTCGACGGCGTCACCGGTAAGGTCTGCTTCGACAAAGACCGCGACTCCGAACTGCCGGCCTACATCATTCAGATCAAGGGCGGCAAGCGCACGCTGCTCGATTCACACGCGCCCGATTCCTGCAAGTAATCGGGTGATTCGGGGGGCGAGAGCCCCGGGGCCTGCGAGTGCGCCGATCAGCGCACTCGCAGCATCAGGCCCGGTAACGGGGCCTGCCTGGACCGGGTGCTCAGCCCTGACCCGCGATGTGGTCGCGGCAGTTTTTCAGATACCACTCAGCGACCTGCTCGCGGGTGGTCCACCAGACATCCGACCGACTTTTCGCGTGGCTCAGAAATTCGCGAAAGCAGGGCATACGATGTGCATGGCCGGATACATGCGGATGGAGGCCGATGTTCATGAGGCGCGCGCTCTCGGCTCCCTCGCGATACAGTTCATCGAACTGATCCTTCAGCATCCGGGCCGCGTCCCAGGTGGTCATCGCGCGGCGGTGAAAGAAGGTAAAGTCATTCACCTCGATGGTGTAGGGGACGTTGACGATCGGCCCTGACGGCGTGCTGATCAGATAGGGTTGATCGTCGTTCATGTAGTCGCAGAAAAACAGCAACCCGTTTTCTGCCAGGATGTCGGGCGTGTTGGGGGTACTGCGTAGCGACGATGACAACCAGCCGCGCGCTGGCCGTCCGCACACCTGCTTGTAGACTTCCAGCGTACGGCGGATCAGGTCGCGTTCGGCGGCCGGATCAAATGTGTATCGGGTGAGGAGTTCGCCCTGCTCATAGTTGTGCGCCACCACCTCCCAGCCGCGATCCAGACCGAACCGGATCACCTCGGGGCGCTCGGTGCCCATCTTGGCGTTCATGGTGAGGGACATGGGTACGCCCGCTTCCTCGAACAGCCGAAAGAGCCGCCAGACGCCCGCGCGCTGGCCGTACTCTCGCCAGGTGAAGTTAGGGAAGTCGGCGACGTTCCCAGGCAGCGGGTCGGGCAGCATGGGGGGGCCGCCAGCGTAATAGGGCTCCGAGCCGGGCTTGGTCAGATCCCAGTACTCGCAATTCATGGTGATGATCACGGCGAGGCGCTTGCCGTCGGGCCAGTGAATCGGCTTTCGCGTGGGGGCGGCGGACCAGGGATAATGCATTGGAACGTCCTGTGAAAGTGATGTCAGGCGCGGCCAGGCGCCACAGAATGCGCTTTCCCACATTCAGGAAAAGGAGGAAGGATGTTAACGCAGCCCCTCGGGGAATTCAGGATCGACCGAGTCTTGGAGTCGGAAGGCGTGTTTGCGCCGGCCAAGGTCCTCATGCCTCAGTTCAACCCCGCCGTGCTGGCGCAGACGCAGGCCGATGCCTGGTTGCGGCCGCAGTTTCTCACCACCGATGATGCGCTGGTGATGGGCTTTCAGAGCTTCGTCATCCGTACCGGACAACTCACCATCCTGATCGACGGCTGTGTCGGCAACAACAAGGAACGGCCGCAGCGTGAGACCTGGCATCGTAGAAGTTCAAGCGCCTATCTCGACCAGTTGACAGCACTGGGGCTCTCGCCCGAGGACATCGACGTGGTGATGTGCACGCATCTGCATGCCGACCATGTGGGGTGGAATACCGTATTGAAGGATGGCCGCTGGGTGCCCACGTTTCCGCGCGCGCGCTATCTCTTTGCCCGAACGGAGTATGAGTTTTGGGAGGCGGCGCACCGGGCAGCGCTGGCAGCCGGTGGTCCGCCCACCAACCATGGTTCATTCGCTGACAGCGTGCTGCCTGTGATGGAGGCGGGCAGGGCCGAGCTGGTGGGCGACGGGCATGAGGTCTGTGCGGGCGTGCGAATCGATGCCGCCCCAGGCCACACGCCCGGCAATAGCGTGATTGCGGTGCAGAGCGGCGGTCAGCGCGCGCTCCTGACGGGCGACGTCATCCACACGCCGGTGCAGATTGCAGTGCCCCAGTGGTCCTCGCGCTTTTGCGAAGACGCGGCGCAGTCGGCCGACTGCCGGGAGCGCCTGCTCGAACATACCTGCGACAGTGGCACGCTATTGCTGGCTGCGCATTTTCCATCCCCCACGGCCGGTTGGGTCGAAAGCGCGGGGGGCGGTCGCATGCGGTTTCGCTGCGTCGGCTGCTGACGCGGCGGGCGGGCTCGACGAGAGCCGGTTCGGGCTCGCTCACGCGGCGCGATGATCATGGAGAGCGTTGAGGAAACGCATCATCACAGCCGCGGTGGCGTCCAGTTGTTCGATAAACAGCATGTGCGGGGCACCCGGCAGCACTTCGTATTGCGCGCCTGGGATCGCATCGGCGATACGACGGACCGCAGCGGGGGTGGAGGACACATCACACTCGCCCGCCACGCAAAGTGTCGGAATCCGCAGTTGATGGAGGCGCGGTTCGGTGTCTAGCCCTGAAATGGCTTTCCAGCCCTGCGCCCAGCCGCGCGGATCGCGTTCAAGCAGATACTTGCGTGCCGCGAGCGCCTCGGGGCTTTGCCGGAAGGCGGGCGTAAACCAGCGCTCCATCGTTGCATCGATCACGGCAGACATGCCGTGCGCCAGGGAATCGATGCCGCGGGCTGCGATCGTGGCCCGCCTTGTTGCATCGTAAGAGCACGGGCCGGCAAGGGCGAGGAGCGCCGACACATCGGATGGATGCCGGATGGCGAGTTCCTGCGCCGTCATTGATCCGAAAGAAAAGCCACCTACGGCGCAGGGCGCGAAGCTGTGCGCCCGCAAAGTGTCGTGCACATCGTCTGCGAAGTCGGCCATGGAGTGACCAAGGGGCTCGAGCGGTGACTCGCCATGGCCGCGCAGGTCGATCCGCATGACTTGATAGCGCTCGGCGAGGCGGCTTGCGAGGGGCGCGAGAAAGCCGCCGTGAAGCCCAACCGGATGAAGAAGCGCGAGCCGGGGGCCGTGCCCCTCGATGACAGTGTGAAGCAGCATGAAAGACCCCTCCGGAAGCGCGCGCCGCATCGGCCGCACGCCGCCATTATCACGCGGTTGGACAGTGGCTCGTGCGGATTGCTAAGCTCGGCCCTTTGCCGAGAGGCGGGGAGGGCGGGTGATGATCCGGGCTGCGATCGTGGGCATGGGGTTATGGGGACAGAATCTGGTGCGTCATGTGCAGGCCCAGAGTCCACTGATTCGGTTTACAACGGGCACCACACGAACACTGGATAAGGCGCAGCGCTTCGCGGCCGAACACCAGATTCGTCTGCTCCCGAACTATGACGCGGTGCTCGCAGACCCCGAGATCGATGCCGTGGTGCTCGCTACGCCTCACCAGCAGCATACCGATCAGATCATTGCAGCCGCCCGGGCCGGCAAGCATGTGTTCAGCGAAAAACCCATGGGCCTTGACCGTGAGAGCGCGCAGCGCGCTGCGCAGGCTTGCGCTGAGGCGGGCGTGACCTTGGGTGTGGGCTACAACTGGCGCTACCAGCCCGCGCTCCAGCGTATCCGGGCGATGATCGATGACGGCACCCTGGGTCGGATTCTGCATATCGAGGGCAACTTCTGCGGACCGAGTGCGTATCGCTTTCCGCGCGGACACTGGCGACATGATCGTGATGAGTGTCCCGCTGGCGGCATGACAGGGCGTGGGGTGCACGTCATTGATGCGATGATTCATCTGGCTGGCCCGATCGACACCGTGACCGCGCAGAGCCTGCGGCTTGCTCAGGATTTCGGCATGGACGACACCACGTCGATGTTGCTTCGCTTTCAAAACGGTGCCACCGGGTATCTGGGAACAGTGATCGCCTCAGCGGAAACCTGGCGTATGCAGCTATTTGGAAGCCGTGGCTGGGTGGAGGTGGGGGATGTCGAGCATCTGCACACCTGGGACCTGAAGCTGTGTCTGATTGATTTTGACAACGTTACCCAGAAGCGTCAGCCCGAGGTGATCCGCTTTGAACCGGGTAGCACCGAGCGAGCCGAACTTGAACACTTCGCCCAGCTGGCGGCCAAGCGCGTCCCCATGGTCGTGCCCGGCGGCGACGCGGTTCACAATGTTGCTGTTTTCGATGCGATCAAGGCATCGATTGCCGCATCACAGACGGTTCAGGTTCGCTGAAGATTGCGCCTCGGCATCGTAAAGGGAATCGAGTCATGACCTCCTCTCGCCAGATCCTGTTGCAAATGGCTGCGTTGGTTACGCTGGCCTCGGCGGTGTTGCCGCTTGCAGCGCAAACGCCCGCTGGATTGAAAGACTGGCCGAATCGGCCCATCCGGGTCATCGTGCCCTCGCCCCCCGGTGGGCCACCCGATCTGGTGCTGCGCGCGCTCACGCCCCGTATGAGTGCGGTGCTGGGGCAGCCGCTGGTGGTGGAGAACCGCGCTGGCGCTGGCGGCATGGTGGGAACCGCCTATCTCGCAAGGCTGCCTGCAGACGGCTATTCGGCGCTGTTTACCACCGCCTCGCATGCTGCGATTCCTCCGTTTCACGACAGCGTAGGCTATGACCCGGTCAAGGATTTCACCCATGTCACGCTTGCGGCTCAGAATTTCGGGCAAGCACTGGTGGTTCATCCTTCGGTTCCAGCAAAAAATCTGTCGGAACTGGTGGCGCTCGCCAGGAAGTCGCCCGGAAAACTCACTTATGCAAATGCTGGTCTGGGAACCGCCAGCCATATTCCCGCCGAGATGATGAAGGCGATGACCGGGACCGATATTCTGTCTGTGCCTTACAAGGCCATTCCGGAGGCGATCAACGATCTCATTGGCGGCCGGATCGACATGTTTTTTGTGGGCACGCAGATCGCGCTTCAGCATGTGCAGGCGGGGCGGCTGCGTGCCATTGGTATCACCGGCGCCCGCCGTTGGCAGGGTTTGCCTGAGGTGCCCACGCTTCAGGAGCAGGGGCTTGCCGGGTTCAATGCGGTGAACTGGTTCGGTCTTTGGCTGCCGGGCGGTGCGCCTCCGGAGATCGTCACCCGCCTGTTCGGTGCCGTTCGCGAAGCCATCGCCGATACCGAGGTGCGTAAGCAGTTCGAGACGCTTGGACTGGAGGGCGTTGGCCTGCCGCCTGAAGCGTTTGAGAAGTTCGTTGCGTCGGAGTCGAAGGGGGCCTATGAGATCGCTGCTCGTCTCAAGGCCGGGGGGCAGAAATGAACGCGCCTGCGCTCGAGCCTTGGCAGTGGCCAGAACCTCACTGGCGCGCACTGGTCAATCGCGTTCGTGCGGGGCGCAGTCTGAAGCCCTCGTCCTGGCCGCAGGGGGCGCGGTTCGCTGTGGCGCTGTCGTTTGACTCCGACCATGAAACCAATGAGCTGCGTGACGGCGGCGAGTCGATCGGGAAGCTTTCACATGGCCAATACGGTGCGCGCCAAGGCGTGCCGCGCATCCTCGCGTGTCTGGCGCGACACGGGGTGCCGGCGAGTTTCTATGTGCCGGCGGTGACAGCGATGCTCTACCCCGATGAGCAGCGTACGGTCGCCGCAGCGGGTCACGAAATTGGCATCCACGGCTGGATTCACGAACGCAATTCGGTATTGCCTGAGGCGGCCGAGCGCGATCTCATGCTTCGCAGTGCCGACACGCTTGAACGCATCGCCGGGGTCCGGCCGGTCGGGATTCGAACACCGTCATGGGATTTCAGCCCTCACACGCTTGCCATTACCCGTGAGATGGGCCTGCTCTACGACTCTTCTCTGATGGCCGATGTTGACTGCTATGAGTTGCTGCTCGACGGCGAACCTACGGGCGTGGTGGAGTTGCCGGTTGAATGGATCCGTGATGATGCGGTGTACTTCAACATGAACCGTTTCAGCGGCCTGCGGCCCTACACGCCGCCCGAGGGGGTGTTCGATATCTTCAGGCGCGAGCTGGAGGCGGCAGCCGACGAGGGGGGCGTGTTCCAGCTCACCATGCACCCGCATATGATCGGGTACCGCTCGCGGATGTGGATCCTCGATGAACTGATTCGCCACGCCCGGTCGCTCGGGCCGGTCTGGTTCGCGACCCACGCGGAGGTGGTGAGGCACGCGCTGAAGACGGCTTGATTGCGCTCAGGCAGCGCGGGCAGGGCTCTCGACAAAGCGTGACAGAATCTGCGCGTGGCGGTCGGCCCAACCATCCAGTTGGGTCGTGCGGCCACGCAGCACCCGTTCCGTAAATCCCAGCGCCAGCTCGCGCGTGGCATGCTTGACCGCGCGGTTCAGCGCTTCGCCACCCGGGCTCAGGCGGTCGGTAAACATGCTGTGCGATCCGCCGGTGTAGACGGCAAGCGTCTTATCGGGTCCAGCTGTGGCTCGGAATATCGCCAAGCGGTCATCGAGGTCACTGAAAAAGCCTGGAACCCGGATGATGTCCTCGGTTGCGGTCACATGAAGAGTGGGCACCCGAACCGGAGCAAGAATGGTCTCGGGTGGACCTTCGCCATGAAATGGCGGCGCCGAAATCAGGACAGCGCCCACCACACGTTGGTCGGCTAAGGGGGTGGCGAACCCAGGCCGCTCAATGCGTGCGCCCGCAAGGAGCATCGCGGTGTTCGCGCCATACGAGTGCCCGGCTGCTATGAAACGCGAGGCCTCCACCGCGAGCCCGAAGCTGCTCGCTGCAAGCTGGTCCACGGCAAACCGGATGTCGAGCACCCGGTCGATGGCTTCGCGCTCGCTGGTGGCCTCGCGCATGAGGCCCAGCAGGGTCAGAGGGTTGCCACGTTCAGCCCAGATGGCACGGTCGCTGCCTACATGCTGAACATGCAGGCTCGCCACCCCATGTGTAGCCCAGTGGGAACCCAGCCAGCTGTAGCCGTAACGCGAGCCTCCCAGGCCGTGTGAGAACACAACCAGCGGTGGTCGCGGTGCCTCCGCGCGAGGGCTTGCGGGCAGATGAAGACGAACCGGGATGGCGCGGTCACGCGCCGAATCATGCCAGTCGAGATCAACGCTTGAGGTTGCGGCGACGCTGCCCCGAGGCAGAGCGATCGCCACTGGTAACGCGGCGATTCCGGTGATCAGCCTGCGCCTCGCGCATGAAGCGGTCGCTTCATGCGCCCGTGGAGCGGTCTGCCACCCGGGTGATGGGGTTGTTTGAGTCATGGTGTGCAAAAGCGGTCAGCGAGCAGATCCGACACAAAACTATGGGCAGGTGCATGGGCAATCAGCAGATCCAGCCCGGCCTGCTCGGCAGCAGCCTGGGGCGTGACGCCGCAGGCCCAGAACACTGCGATGCGGTTGGCAGGAATCTGCTCGACAGGGGGGCCGAAGAGCGGGCGCGTCAGGTCGGCGCCGATGGCCTTTGGATCGCCGATATGAATCGGTGCTCCGTGGTTAAACGGAAAGCGCGCGGACACCTGGGTTGCGATGATCGCCTGCTCGGGGGTGAGCCAGCGCATCGTCACCACCAACGGCCCAGCGAAGCGGCCAGCGGATTCAGTGGGGAGCGAAGTGTTCAACACCCAACGATCCCGATCGGTGGGCACACCGGCCCGCTCGAGCGCCTGATCGAAGGTGATGCCTGAACCGATCAGAAACGCAACCAGATCATCGCGCCACAGTTCGTGAAGATCGGTCCGGTCGGGCTCGCGCCTGCCGTCACGCCATACCGCGTAGCGGGCGAGGTCGGTTCGCAGATCAGCGCCAGGTGCGATCCGGCGGGGCTCGGCACTGCCGGGGTCGGTCACCTCCAACACCGGGCAGGCCTTGGGGTTGCGCTGACAGTAGAGCAGGAAATCGAAGGCGTGTGCCTGCGAAAGAATGACGAGATTACACTGCACATAACCCATGGCGAGTCCGCGTGACGAGCCGGTGTGTCGACCCTCGCGGATGGCCTGGCGCGCAAGCCGGGCTGGGTGATCGGGCCTGCGATCAATCACGCGGCAGGTCCTGCTGATCCGGCCGGGGTGGGCTTGGCCGGCGCGAGTCCGGTCACGGCGCCGCGTCGACCCAGTCTCAGCATTTTCATGGCGTTGCCGAAATAAATTTTGCCCCGGTCTTCATCGGACAGGCCGAGCGAATCGATCGCATCCGGGATGGTACGCAGGAACATGGGGCCCCCCTCTGGATCAAACGGACAATCGCAGGCAAAGAGCACATGGTCGACGCCAAAAAAATCGAGACCGCATCGTATGCCCGAACTTCCGCCAGCGAGCGCGGTGTCCGCATAGAACTGACGGAAATAATCGATCGGGCGCCTGGGCATACGCCTGAGCAATCCTTCGTAGTCTTCATCCGAGGTACGGCTGCCAAATTGGTCGAGGCCAGGTCCGACCCGCCCATCGAAGAACGGAATCATGGCGCCCATGTGATGGGTGATCAGGCGAAGGCCGGGCAGGCGGTCGAAAAATCCGGAGAACACCATCCGCGTCATGGCGGCGCTGGTCTCATAGGGCCAGCCAAATGTCCACCAGATCTCGAACTTCGATTTCTTCTCGGATAGATAATCCGGGAAGTTGGCGCCGCGCGCGGGGTGCATCCAGATCGGGACCTCATGATGGGCGGTGGCGCGCTCGAAGATCGGCCAGAACTCCGGGTCATCAAGCGGCCGGCCATTGACGTTGGTATAGATCTGAATGCCACAGGCACCTAGTGTTCCGATCGCCCGATCCATTTCCTCGAGCGCGGCGGGCACGTTGTTCATCGCGATCGACGCAACGAAGCCGGGAAAGCGGTCCGGGTGGCGGTCGGCGATCTCTGCCATCCCGTTATTGGCAAGCACCGCCAGCGCGGGCGCCTCGTCGGGGCCAGCAATAAATTCGATAGGCGGGTTGGAGAGGGTGAGCAGTTGCTGGTAGCCGGGAAAGCGATCCATCATCGCGAGCCGTGCATCGAGATCGTAGAGCACAGGAATATTGAGCCAGCGCTTGATCGCCCCCTGATCGCGGGCAAGCGACTTCATTCGCTCGAAATAGGCGGGCGGAAAAATATGGGAGAACACGTCGAGCTTGCGCTCTGGGGCAGGCGAAGCGGAGGGCTGGGTCATGGGGGTGAGCTCATCTGGATCAGGGGACACTCGTAGAGCTGCGCCTGGCCACCGGCATCCGATGTATAAACCACGCACCGTCCGTCTGGTGAAAACCGCGGATGCGGGTGGGTATGCTGCGGCGCATACACCTCAACCGGTCCGTCGTTATAGGGAAAAGGCGCTGCCCAGTGGCTGCCGGCATTGCTCGATTTGGGGGTGCAGAGTGGTGTCGCCGCGCCTGTCGCGAGATCGATCAGATGAATGCCGCGGTCTGGGAACGTGCTGTCGCATACTGCATGTCGGCCGTCGGGGGCGATTGCCGCATGCCAGGCGGGAAAGCGGGTGAGCCAGCGCACAGCGCCGGTGTCAACGTTGAGCGCGCGCATGCCATGTGGCCAGTCAACAAACGAGAGTTCGCGCGTGCCGGGAATCCACATCTCGTGAGTGATCCACTGCAGGCGATCGCGTCGCGGATACGGGTTCCATACCCGCTCGCCGTCGCGTGAGGTGCACCAGATACGGTTGGTAAGTGGGCCTGCAAAAAAGATCAGCTCAGCGTCATCGGGATGAAATTGCGGGTGGCCGATCGTGTCGCGCTCGAGGATGACGGTGCTGCCGCCCTTCTGTGTGTCGATCAGGTGAAACCGGGTGACGGGGCCAGCTCGCACAGGCACGGCCCACCAGCGATCGTCATGCGATAACGCGGTGGTGCCCATGGCCGCACCGACCATCCCTTTCTCCCTCATTGCCACATTGCCAAATTCGGTCAGTTGGGTCTCGCGAAGCGTATCGAGATCAAGCCGCCAGCCACCGGTTCCCGCAGTGAAAAACACCGAGCGGCCATCGGCCGAGGGGTGAATCGACCACTCGGCAAGGTCTTCCCGGTCGGTGAGTTGAATCAATCGGCGGGTATGCCGGTCTTCTGCAAACAATTGCGCGCGGCCCGTGCGGTGCGACACAAAAATCAGCCGCTTCATCTGTCTGTCGAAGCAGGGCACGAAAAAAAATGGGTGGTGATGAATCGATGCGTGGGAGGTGATTCGTCTGACTGGGTGACCCGTGAGCGGATCGGCAAACTGAACGGATTCATCCGGCCAGATGGCGCTCTTGCCGTGTCGACCGGCGCCTGCGATTAGCGGTCCGGCAACGCCGGACGCTGGCTTTGCGTTCACGCTCAGCCTCGCTTCTGTCGGTCCCGCCATACGATCACCAGATGCGCGGCGATCAGCGCCACCACACCAGCTCCCCAGGTGAGCGTACCCGTGGGCGCAAACAGGATCGCGAGCGCCAGGCCACCAAATACGGCGCGGGCGATCCAGCCAAGCGGGGCGCGCAGATACCCTTCGAGCATCACCGCCCAGGCGTGGGTGGCAGCCATGACCGACACAAACGCGAGCGCGATCCAGTGCGGCTCGCCGCTCCAGAGCAACGATGGGTCGAACACGAAGGCAAAGGGGATGAGGAACAGCACCATGGACAGCTTGAAGGCCAGCCAGCCTGTTTTCATCGAGTCGGCTTGCGCGATACCCGCAGCGGCATAGGAGGCGAGCGCAACGGGCGGGGTAATCATCGACAGCACGCAGTAGTACATGACGAAGAAATGCGCAGCCAATGTGTCGACGCCCAGCTTGGTCATGGCGGGCACAAACAGGATGGCGCCGATGATGTAGGCCGCGACAGTGGGTAGCCCCATCCCCATGACGATGCAGCCGAGGATGATCATCAGCATGGCGCCAATCAGCGTGCCACCTGAGAGCGCAATCAGCTGGGTGGAAAATTTGAGGGCGAGGTTGGACTGAATGGCCACAGCGATGATGATGCCGATCGCAATGATGGGGATAGCCACCTGCGAAGCCTGTCGGGCGGTTTCCTCGATCATATCGATCCAGCCAGCAAGCGACAGGCGTGATTCGCGCCGGAAGTAACAGGTGACGAGTGCCACGCCCGATGCGACCAGCGCGGCAAGGGGCGCGGAGTAGTCGAAGGCGAGGAGTGCAATCAGAACAAGCGGCGAGGCAAACATGTGGGCTCGCGGGCCGATCGCGCCGATTCCCTCGAGGTCGGACGCGGTCAGCGTGCCGATTCCCCGATGCTGCGCCTTGAGGTCGACGATCATGTAGAGCGCGAAGTAGTAGGCCACCGCAGGAATGAGGCCAGCCAGCGCGATTCGGCTGTAAGGCACCACCAGGAGCTCTGCCATCACGAACGCGGCGACGCCCATGACCGGCGGCATCAGTTGTCCACCGGTTGACGCAGTGGCTTCGTGCGCGGCGGCTTCTTCCGGCGTGTAGCCGGTTCGCTTCATGAGCGGAATGGTGAAAATACCAGTGGCCACCACGTTGGCGACCGCACTGCCACTGATGGTGCCGAACATGGCCGACGCCACGATCTCGGACTTGGCCGCTCCGCCGCGTCGCTGTCCCACCAGCCGCAAGGCGCTGTCGATGAACAACTGCCCACCGCCAGTGGCCGAATACACCACCCCAAACAAAATGAAGTACCAGACGAAGTCAAGCGAGGTTTGCGTGGTGACGCCGAGCACGCCGTGCGAGGCCATCGTCATGATTTCGATGAAGAGCGAAAACTCGAAGCCCTGAAAGCTCAGCCAGCCAGGCGCCCACGGCCCCAGGAAGCAATAGGCCACGAAAGCGACGATCACCCAGATCAGGCTCCATCCCACCACCCGACGCACGGCCTCCATGAGGACAAGAAGCAGGAGTGAACCGAACATCAGGTCGACGGTGAGGACATCGTCGATGTTTTCCATTCGATCCGATAGCCGCGGCAGCTCCACCAGATAATAGGCAAGCACGCTGGCGCTGGCGGCAATCAGCAGCGCGTCAATCGCACGATGCCGCGAGTGTGACCCCGAGGGCATCCAGGCAAACACGGACAGGAGCGACAGCCCGATATGAACCGGGATGGCGATGGCGTTCTGCAGGGGTTCGACCAGAAGGTAGAGCTGAAACAGCAGGAACCCTAACGCGAGCAGAAACCTCGGGCTCAGCAACCGAGTGGCGGGCACGCTCACATCCAGCCGCGCTCGCGGTAATAGCGTATTGCCCCCGGGTGCAGGGGAATGCCTACGTTCTCAGGCCGCCACGCATCTTTCGCCACGAAACCCTCCATCGCCTTGTTCTCGGCCACGATGACATCGCGGTTCTCGATCACGGCTTTGGTGATTGCGTAGGCGGTGGCATCGGGCATGTCCTTGTGCACGATCAGGTTGGTGCCGAAGTCAGCCGCCTTGGTGGGGCCATTCTGTCCCTTGAATGAAGGCGGCAGCGGATGCACCTTGAGGCCGTTCTGGCCGAGCGCTTTGAGAGATTTCTCAGGCAGATCGAGAAAGCGCAATGGCACCGTGAGCGAAACCTCCTGGGTGGCGGGATGGCCAGGCGACACGCTTTCAAAGTACAGGTCGGCGCGGCCGTTTCGCATCATGTTCGGAATCTGGCTGAC
This sequence comes from Betaproteobacteria bacterium, assembly GCA_018969885.1. The sequence goes on from JAGWXN010000006.1 coordinate 14,878, forward strand.
ATCAATCTGAATGATCTGGCCGCCACCTGCTCGATATTTGTCAAAGGTAAGGCCCAGCGACTCGAAAATAATGCGAACCGAGGGAGGCACGGTGCTGCCTGCCGGCTTCATGATCACCCGGGGCGGCTCCTTCGACAGCAGGGCCTTCTCAAGGGTGTCATGACCGGTTCGCTTGATGTACTCCTCGGTGAGCATGCCAGCGATCCAGACCTCGTTCAGGCCGCCCAGGAGGGCGCGAATATTGGGATATTTTTTGCCCTTGTAGATTTCATCCTCGCCATTCATCGCCCAGACGGAGGTGACGACGTTGGCAAACGCCACATCGGCCTTGCCCTCATTCACCAGAATCGGATTGCCGATGCCACCGCCACGCGCAATGATGTCAACCTTTGAGCCTGCGGGCAGTGCCGGCTGAAGGTGCTTGGAAAAACTGGCTGCAAACACATACCAGATCGAACCCAGCGGCATCGCGCCGAACTTCAGATCGGTGGTCGCCTGCGCGACGCTGAGTCCGGGGCCGGCCAGGGCCGAGGAACCGAGGGCGAAAAGAACCGAACGGCGGGTGCGCTGCATCGTAGTCTCCCTGTTGATGCCCTGCGGTGTCCCATCGTCGGCGGAGCGCAGGGGTGTATCGCCGGGACCGCCAAGGCGAGGCAGCACCCGTGTTTTTGGGGGAAGCTAGCAGCAGAACCGGGCCGGCGCAACCTTTTCGCGCAGCAATACGAGCGCTTGCGGAACGTTGACCGCCAAGACGGGGCGTCCGGGGCCGCCCTGGATCGCCCAGAGCGCTGACGAGTGGGGGCCGCTCCGACCCGGCGCGCGGCCGGGCCGGTCTATACGGTCAGGCCAGGTCAGCCGCGAGCGACGCGCGGGTGTCGGCTGATACCGGCGACAGGGTCGCGGCATAGTTGGGATGGTCAACACCCATCGCGAGCGACACGCCGTACTTCAGCGCCGCTGCCATGTCGTTGGTGAGCTCAAAGCGAAGGAAATGCACCGACGAGGTTTTCTCATCGTTTTCGCGGTCGAGGTCTTCGTCGGCGATGGCATACACGCGCGGCGAGCCTTCGACCTGCACCCACACCCGGTCTTCAATACCGATCAGGCGCGACAGTTCCTGGCGACGCGTGGCGCCGTCAACGAACTCGATCAGCATCGTGGCCTTGAAATTACGACCATCGGGGATCAGCGGGTTGTAGGCGTCGAGCTCATGCTGGATGCCTTCTTCTTCGAAGATCCGCTCGATGCGCAGCATCTCCTGAACCTGGTAGCGAACCGTCATTTCATCTTCAAACAGAAGAGTCACGTGCTCGCCCAGGTGGACCTTGCGCGGCTTTTTGTGCTCAATGACCTGGCGACGAAAATCCGGGCGGATACGCGAATAGGCCTCGAGCGTCATCAGTGAATCACGGGTGAGTTGCGGCATGGTGATACTCATATCGGGGTGTGGCTTGAAAGTGTGGTTGGAGGAACCGGGGGTCAGGCAAGGCCGTAGGCAATGCGCAGCAGCGTGATCGGATGGGCCAGCTTGCCCTCTGTTTCGCGTCCCGCCGCCTGCAGGCCCTGCTCAATGTGATGTCCCGCAAGCTGGCAGTCGGAGGCGAACCAGTCCATTTCGCCCTTCGGGTGATCGCCCATCTGGCGAAACACCGGACGGCCGATTTTCATCGCAACCTCGTGGTATTCGCTTTTAACCCCCCAGGTCCCTGCGTGGCCCGAGCAGCGCTCGACCGTATTGACCTGGGTGTCGGGGATCATCTGCAGGACCTCGCGGGTTTTCTGGCCCACGTTCTGTACGCGCAGGTGACAGGCGATGTGATAGGAGACGTTTCCGAGTGAGGCCTGGAAATCGGTCTTCAGCAGGCTGTCTTTCGAACGCGCCACCAGATATTCGAAGGGATCGAACATAGCGGCCCGCACAGCTTGCACGTCGGCGTCATCGGGGAACATCAGCGGCAGTTCCTGCTTGAACATGAGGCCGCATGACGGGATGGGCGCAAGGATTGCGTAACCCGCGCGCGCAAGCTTTGCGAGCATCGGGATGTTGATTTCCTTGAGGGCCTTCACACCTTCCAGGTCGCCCAGTTCGAGCTTAGGCATGCCACAGCATGCTTCCTTTTCGGCGATCACGAACGGAATCTCGTTGTGGTCCAGCACCTTCACCAGATCGTGACCGATGCCGGGCTCGTTGTAGTTCACATAGCAGGTCGAGAAGATCGCGACCTTGCCTGGGGTGCGCTGGCCGTCGCGCACTGAATGAGGTTTGGAGGGCGCAATATTTTTGCGGAATGGATCGGCCGAAAATTCGGGCAACCACGCGTCCTTGTGCACACCGAGCTGCTCATCGAGTAGCCCGCGCACGGTCTCGTTTTTGGACAGGCTATTGACGACTTTGACCACTACCGGAATGCCTGCGAGCTTGCCGTTACGATCGGTCGAGGCGAGCTGCACATCACGAAAACGAGTCGGCGTTCCCTGTTTGAACTGAATCGCCTTGCCCCGCAGCATGAGATGCGGGAAATCAAGATTCCAGGGGTGTGGCGGTACATACGGGCACTTCGTGAGGTAGCAGACATCGCACAGATAGCACTGGTCGACCACCTTCCAGTAGTCGGCCTTGTTTACGCCATCAACCTCTCCGGTGCTGCTTTCGTCGACCAGGTCAAACAGCGTGGGAAAGGCGTTACACAGGCTCACGCAGCGCCGACAGCCATGGCAGATATCAAACACGCGCTCCATTTCGGTAAGCGCGGCGGATTCGTCGTAAAACTGGGGATTCAACCAGTCGAGCGGGTGACGGGTGGGCGCCTCGAGGGAGCCTTCTCGAACAGTCATCGGGTTCTCCTGGGGACAACAGCCAGCTTGATGGTGAGGAGGGAGTCAAACATCCAAAGCAAAGGGGGAGCAGCGCTCCCCCCTTGACCGGTGGCAGCAGACGCGTACGTGCGCGCCCGCTTACCTCGGGCGGAACTTAGACCAGTGCTTCGAGAGCCTTGGCAAACTTGTTCGCGTGCGAACGCTCGGCCTTGGCCAGCGTCTCGAACCAGTCAGCGATCTCGTCAAAGCCTTCGTCACGAGCAGTCTTGGCCATGCCCGGGTACATGTCGGTGTACTCGTGCGTTTCACCGGCGACAGCAGCCTTCAGGTTGCTGGCGGACGGGCCGATCGGCATGTCGGTGGCCGGGTCACCCACTTCGGCCAGGTAGTCGAGGTGGCCGTGCGCGTGGCCGGTCTCACCTTCAGCGGTGGAGCGGAACAGCGTGGCGACTTCCGGATGGCCTTCAACGTCAGCCTTGTTTGCGAAGTAGAGGTAGCGGCGGTTTGCCTGGCTTTCACCAGCAAACGCGTCCTTCAAGTTCTGATGGGTTTTCGTACCCTTGAGGCTGGGCATATCAATCTCCTGGACGAATCATTGAGAAGGTTGGGCCTGACGGGCGGTCGCCCATCGCGGAGCCGACGCGAACTCTAGCAGCGACCGATTACCCCTTCCAATTGACAATACAAATCCAATTGATTGAACCTGGCTATTGAGCGTGCCGCTGCCGGCTGAGCTTGCGCAGGATCAGGCCGGTTCGGACCAGTCAGGTAGCTGAACGCCGATTCGCAGTCCGCCCCCGTCCGCATTGGCAAGCGCGAGGCTGCCGCCGTAGCGCCGGACGATCCGTGCAACGATCGCCAGTCCAAGACCGGTGCTCGCGTGGGTGCCGCCAGGGTCGCTTCGCGCAGCGTCCAGCCTCGCGAATGGCCGAAGGGCTTCCTCGTGTCGCGTTACGGGGATACCCGGGCCACGGTCACGGATATCGATCTCCAAGACCTTGTCGGGGCGGGTAAGCGTGATATCGACGATGGCCTGGGGTGCGTCAGGATGGCGCCCGTGCCGGACTGCGTTATCGATCAGATTGACGACGATGCGCTGCAGGTCGATTGGATCCCCCTGCCAAATCACCCCGGGTGCGAGATGGGTCTGGATGACCAGGCCTCCCGATCGAACGTCGTTGGAATAGCGGTCGACCAGGAGGGCAACCAGTTCGGACGCGTCGACCCGCTTCGCTCGCGGGGGCTGATTGCTGCGCGCATAGTCGATGAACTGACCGACGATCGCATCGATCCGGCCAATATCCTCCACCATTGCCTCGCGCTGTACGACGTCAATGGGGGCCAGCTCGACCTCCATCCGCAGGCGGGTGAGGGGACTCCTCAGGTCATGGGAGATCCCTGCGAGTGCAAGCGTTCGATCGTGTTCGAGCTCGGCCAGGTCACGCGCCATCCGGTTAAATTGCCGGTTGACCCGGGCCAGTTGGGCCGGTCCGTCCTCGCGGAGCTTGGGCGGGGGGGCGCTTCGGCTGACTGCACTGATCGCCTGCGCCAGTTGTGCGAGCGGACGGTCGATGAACCATGCGATCGCGAACGCCCCGCCGCTTGCGAGCAGTGCCGCGATCAGGGCGATGAACCCTAGCGCCGGGTCGATCTGCCGCTCCGCTCGGCGTGCCGGCAACAGCAGCCAGTAGCTGTCACCCGACAGATCGAAGGTGACCCACAAGCCGTCTTCATCATTGACCCGCGCCGCTACGCTGGTCGATTCGCTAAGTAATAGACGCAGCCGCGACTCCAGTGCTCGAAGGGACGGCGTCATTTTGCTGCTGTCGATACGATCGCTGGGCTCGAGCGGCAGTACCCGAACCTCCTCCTCTCGCACCAGCTCTTCAAGCATGCGCATGCGCCGTTGGGGGTCCGATCCGAGCAGCGCAGTCCGCGTGAGATTGATGATGGACGTGATCTCCCAGGCTAGCCGCTGCCCAGGCGGGGCCCGCTCAAGCAGCCGGTAGGCTGCGAACACCGAGATGACGCTCGCAATCGCCAGCCCGGCAAGGAGGAGAAAGGTGCGCCAGAAAAGGCCGGAACGGGCGATTTGCCGCAGCGCGTCGAGCCGCCCTTCCTGTGGCGAACCGTCGTCTGCGGCGAGGCGCTTACTCGCCATCCGGAATGAACACGTAGCCAATACCCCAGACCGTCTGGAGGTAACGAGGCTGCTGCGGGTCGACTTCGATCAGCTTGCGCAGCCGCGACACCTGTACGTCGAGGCTGCGATCGAAGGCGCCGTATTCGCGGCCGCGTGCGAGCGTCATGAGTTTGTCGCGCGAGAGCGGCTGACGCGCGTGCTGAGCCAGCACCTTCAGAACTGAGAATTCGCTGGTGGTAAGCGGGATGGGCTGGTCATCGCGGCGCAACTGACGCGTGCCGAGATTCAACAGAAAGGGCCCGAACCGAACTTCCTCATCGGCACCGCCTGGCGCGCCGGGTAGTTCGGGCGCGGGAGTGCGTCGAAGCACCGCATGAATTCGCGCGAGCAGTTCCCTCGGGTTGAACGGTTTGGGAAGGTAGTCATCGGCACCCACCTCGAGACCGATGATCCGGTCCACCTCATCGCCCTTGGCGGTGAGCATCACGACCGGCGTGCGATCGTTCTGGCCGCGCATGCGGCGCAGCAGCGACAAGCCATCTTCGCCCGGCAGCATGAGGTCAAGCACCACCAGGTCGAAGGCCTCTCGCTGCATCAGCCGCCACATGGACGGACCATCGTGGGCGATACCGACTTCAAACTGGTTCTCACCCAGGTAGCGACGAAGCAATTCGCGCAGTCGTGGGTCGTCATCGACCACCAGGATTTTCTTGGCTCTGGCATTCATGCGGTGATGATAGCGGGTCCTTCGGGCGTGCACACCGGTCCCGGGACGCTTACCGACTGTTACACGGCGGCACCCGGTTCAACACCGTCCGGGGCGCGGGCGCGCCTAAAATAGGGCGATGCGCTTCTACCGCCTGCCCACTAAATCGCGCCTGTCACCCCCTGCCCATCGCCACGGCGAGGGCGGTCTGCGTCGCTCGATTCTGTTTGGACTGCCCGCGCTATTGCTTCTGCCGGCGAGTTGGGCCAGCCCTCCGGCCGATCCGTCTCTGCTCGATCCAGACGAGCGCATGCGGCTGCGGCGCGAACTTCGTCAGGCCCACCGTGAGCGCATGCGCGCAGCCGGCGCAGAGGGCGGTGCGTCCCAACTTGCGCCGCTGCTTCCGCCGCACCATGAGCCTGGCCGGCCGGGATGGGGGGCATCATCCGTTCATCCGCCGGAAGCCTCCTGGCCCAGGCGTCAAGCCGATGGAAGCTGGCTCCCTTACGACCCTGCCGGACCGCAACCGGGCCGGTTCACGCTCACCGATGAAGAACGAGAGCAACTGAGGCGGCAACTGCGCGATCAGCGTGCTGCTCGGCGCGCGAGCCAGCCATCGCAGCCCGCTGGTCGGGGGCCATCAGAGTAATGACAACGTCTTCCGATTCGGCTGCCGTACTTCCGGCGCTGGCGCTCAGTTGCTCCGCGCAGGGTGTTTCGGTCGCGCTCGCTACCCCCGGCGCTGTGGGGCGTCCAGTTGTTGAGTGCTGGTGCGAGCCCGATACCGCGGGGCGATCCGACGCGCTTCTCGCAGGCGTTGACGGACTGCTTCAGGCCAACGGGGTTGAGCCCTCCACCCTGCGTCTACTCTGTGCGGAGGTAGGGCCCGGCCCGTTTACGGCGCTCCGCATGGCCTGCTCGGTGACGCAGGGCATCAGCCTTGCGATGAGCGTGCCCTGCGTCGAGGTGTGGTCGACGGAAGCCCTCGCGCTGCAAGCCGTAGCGGGGCGCGATGTCGGTCGGTATCGCGTTCTGGTTGCGGTCGACGCGCGCATGGGCGAGGTCTACGCTGCCACGGTCGAGATCGAGATCGCGCACGACGGTACCCTTCATCGGGTGTTTGAGACGGGCGCCTGCGCAGTGGGGCCGCCCGATCAAATCTGGGCGCTGGCGGGTCCAGGGCGCGCGCTCGAAGCTGGCGCGCAGCTGCTGTTTGCCGGCAACGCTTTCTCTCTGCTACCCGGGTTCAGCGAGCGGTTGGCCGGGGAGGCGACCAGCGAGGGATGGCAGGTCGAGTCGCCAGCCGGGGCGACGGTTCTGCGTGCCGACGCCGTGCTCCGGGTGGGCTTATCCCGGGCAAGGGCAGCATCGCTTGAAGCGGTCACGCCTCGCTATGTGCGAAACAAGGTCGCCCTGGATGTATCCGAGCAGGCAGCCGCCAGGGCGCGTGCGGCCAATGGGAGCGGGGCATGAGCGCGGCGTTTTGCTTTCGGGCGGGCGTTTGTCCCGTCAGAGGTGCCGATCTGCGAGCCATGCAGCCGAAGGACATCGACGCGGTTCACGCGGTCGAACTCGAGCTCTATCCGTTTCCCTGGACCCGAGGCAATTTCCTCGATTCCCTGGGCGCGGGCTATGACCTTCGCGTCCTGACGTCGGGCGAGCGGCTGCTCGCGTACGCCGTCTCCATGCAAATCCCGGATGAACTGCATCTGCTCAACCTCAGCGTGGCCGCGTCATGGCAGCGCAAGGGGCTGGGTCGTTGGGTGATGCTCAATCTGCTGGAGGAAGCGCAGGCGCAAGGGCTATCGTCAATGCTGCTTGAAGTCCGCCCCTCGAACGCGGCGGGGCAGGGGCTTTACCGTTCCCTGGGATTTACCCCCATCGGGCTGCGTCGCCGCTACTATCCCTCCTTCAATAACACCCGCGAGGACGCCATCGTCATGCGTCGCGTGTTCGATGCTTGATTCCACCCGATTGCGAGCGTTTCGGGCGCTAGGTATCGGCCCGGCCTGGCGCCCGCGGACGCATTCGCCGACTGACGGGACAACCGTCCTCGAAACGGTTGAAACTGACACGGTCGCCGGTAGCATGCCGGATGCGTCGGTCGTTGACCCCGCGGCCCGCTGGCAGGAACTGCTCGTGCGCGTGGACGCCTGCCGTGCCTGTCCGCTTGGCCATTCGCGCCAGCACGCGGTGTTCGGAACAGGCAGTCAGACCGCGCGCTGGATGCTGATCGGGGAGGCGCCGGGCGCTGAAGAAGACCGCCTCGGCGAGCCGTTTGTCGGTCGGGCCGGCTCGCTGCTCGATGCCATGCTCACAGCGGCGGGTCTCGATCGCAGCCGTGATGTGTATATCGCCAATGTGCTGAAGTGTCGACCGCCTGGAAACCGTAACCCTGAACCCACCGAGGTGGCGCGCTGTTCTCCGCATCTGCGAGAGCAGGTTGAACTCGTCAAGCCCACGCTACTGGTTCTGATGGGACGATTTGCCGCGCAGACGCTGCTCGGAACCGATGCCTCGATCGCCAGCCTGCGTGGCCGGGTTCACCAGGCCGACGTCGGGGGACTGAACATCCCCGCCGTGGTGAGCTATCACCCGGCCTATCTGCTGCGTAACCCTGCCGATAAACGGCTCGCATGGGCCGATTGGTGTCTGGCGCGAAGCACCCTCAGTGACGCCCTTCGCCAATCAGCGCAACCGAGTCAAACTTCCGCTGGTTCGCCCGATGCAGGCGAATCACCATCGCCATCGTGAGCGCCACAAACCCACCGAACAGCACGATGACGGTGTTGACGTGTAGCCCGACCCGAATCAAGCCAGCGTAAAGACCTAACATCAGCAGGATGTTCACGTTTTCGTTGAAGTTCTGCACGGCAATGGAGTGCCCTGCACTCATCAGAACATGACCCCGGTGCTGAAGCAGCGCATTCATGGGCACCACGAAGAAGCCCGCCAGGCCTCCAATCAGGATCAGGAGCGGAAATGCTGCCACCTCTGATGAAACCAGCGTCATGAGCGGCACCACCAGGCCCATGGCGACGCCGACTGGCAACACCTTCACTGAATCGCGCAGGCCAAGCGCCCGGGCTGCCACCACCGCACCCACCGCAATGCCCACCGCCACCACGCCCTGAAGGATGGCCGCACGATTGAGCGGCATGTCCAGAGCGCTCCTCGCCCAGTCAAGCACGATGAACTGCAGCGTGGCGCCTGCACCCCAGAACAGCGTGGTGACGGCGAGCGAGATCTGCCCCAGCTTATCCAGCCAGAGAACCCGACAGCAGTGGGCGAACTCCTGCACCAGGTGAATGGGGTTGCGCTTTTGCCGGGGATAGCGGGCGCCGGTGTCGGGAATTCGCAGGTTGAAGGCGGCCGCAATCAGGTAGACCACTCCGATCACGATGATCGCGCTTTCTGCTGGCGTATCGATGCCGGTGTCAATATGGGGAACGTCGAAGCCCAGCAGGAAGGCTGAAATTTTTGGGCTGATCAGCGCGCCCCCCAGTACCGTCCCCAGAATGATCGATCCCACCGTCGTGCCCTCGATCCAACCATTGGCAGCCACCAGCTTTTCGGGTGGCAGCAGTTCAGTGAGGATGCCGTATTTGGCGGGCGAGTAGGCGGCCGCGCCAAAGCCCACCACCGCGTAGGCGAGTAGTGGATGGATGGTAAAAAACATCAGAGCACAGCCCACCACCTTGATCAGGTTGGTGACAAACATGACCTTTCCCTTGGGCATTGAGTCGGCAAAGGCGCCGACGAAAGGCGCAAGCACCACGTAGGAGACGGTAAAAAACAGCTTGAGGAGCGGTTTCATCCACTCAGGCGCATGCATTTCGATGAGCAGCGCAATGGCCGCGATCAGCAGCGCGTTATCGGCGAGCGACGAGAAAAACTGTGCCGCCATGATGGTGTAGAAGCCGCGCTTCATCGGAGAGTCTCTGAGTCCGGAGGCAAGCTGATATGCGATCGGGTGCGGGTTTGCGAAAAGATGATCCAGGCCAAACCTGCCGTGAAGGCGCGTTTATAGCACGCTGATATCCAGGTTTCCGTGAGGGTAAGCCCGCGACCCGCCGGGCAGGCTATAGTGCGCGGCGAATCCTGTTCGTCCATCGCCATGCCCCGAGCCGCCCGGATCATCATTTCACTGCCAGCCCTGCGGCATAACCTGCAGCGCGTTCGAGCGTTGGCGCCGACTGCACGCGCCTGGGCGGTCGTGAAGGCCGACGCCTATGGGCATGGGCTCGAGGCGCTGCTCCCCGCGCTTGCTGCGGCAGACGGCTTGGCCCTGGTTGAATTCGACCGCGCACAATGGTTGCGAAAGTGCGGCTGGACAAAGCCCATCCTGATGCTTGAGGGGGCGTTCGATCCGGCCGACGTCGAACTTGCAGCCCGCCTCGACTTGTCGCTGACCGTGCATGAACCCCGACAGATTGACTGGCTGTCGGGCCTCGCGTCGAGCAGCCGGCTCGGTATCCATCTGAAGCTCAATAGCGGGATGAATCGGCTGGGTTTCGCAGTGTCTGACTATCGCGCTGCATGGCAGCGCTTGCGAACACTGCCATCGGTGGCAGGGATCACCTTGATGACCCATTTCGCCAATGCCGACCTTGCCGGTGGGGCGACGCAGGCGCTTGCGATGTTCGATCGCGTGACGCAGGGGTTGGAGGGGGAGCGCTCGCTCGCCAACTCGGCAGCAGTCATTGACTGGCCGGTTGCGCATCGCGACTGGGTGCGCCCCGGGATCATGTTGTACGGCGCTTCGCCGTTTGGATCCCGGAGCGCCGCAAGCCTCGATCTGCTGCCCGTCATGCAATTTGAGAGCCGACTGATCGGGCGGCAGCGGCTTGCGGCAGGCGATGCGGTGGGCTATGGCTCGGCGTTTATCGCAGACCGGCCAATGTCGATCGGCATCGTGGCTTGCGGCTATGCCGATGGCTACCCGCGCCATGCCCCCACGGGCTCGCCGATTGCCGTTTGCGGCGTTCGCACACGCACCGTGGGCCGAGTGTCCATGGACATGCTTGCAGTCGATCTTGAGCCGGTACCGCAGGCCGTTGTAGGCAGCCCGGTCGAGCTCTGGGGCGAGCAGGTGCCGGTTGACGAGGTGGCGGCGAGCGCAGGCACGATCGGCTACGAGCTCACCTGCGCAATTGCGCCAAGGGTTCTCCGTCAGGTGATTGATGATGGCGCGCGCTAAATCGCATTACCTCTGCACCGAGTGCGGGGGAAGTACCCCAAAGTGGGCGGGCCAGTGCCCGCAGTGCGAGCGCTGGAATACGCTGGTGGAAACCGTGGGCGAGCCCGCCGCAGCAGGACGTCACCGCGGGCTGGTGGAGGCGCAGGCGGTTCAGCGGCTCGATTCGGTTCCGCTGGAAACCGTTCGTCGGCTGCCCACCGGCAGCGATGAATTCGATCGGGTGCTGGGGGGCGGCCTGGTGACAGGCTCTGTGGTGCTGATTGGCGGCGACCCCGGGATCGGCAAGTCAACGCTCCTGCTTCAGACCCTTGCGCATGTTTGTGCGGAATCAAGTGCGCTCTATGTGAGCGGCGAGGAGTCTGTCGGGCAAATTGCGCTGCGTGCCCGTCGGCTAGGGTTGGGCGAGCTGGCGCTGCCGGTGCTGGCTGAGATCGAGCTTGAGCGCATTTGTAATGAGATTGAGCGCAGCCGCCCGACCGTGGTGGTGATTGATTCGATTCAGACCATGGTCTCGACCCAGTTGCAGTCGGCCCCGGGGTCGGTGGCCCAGGTGCGCGAGTGCGCCGCGCAACTGACCCGCGTTGCGAAGCAGCTTGGTATTGCGTTGGTCATGATTGGCCACGTGACCAAGGAAGGCACGCTCGCCGGTCCGCGTGTTCTCGAGCACATCGTCGACACGGTGCTCTACTTCGAAGGCGAGCAGCACTCCACCTATCGGATGGTGCGCGCCTTCAAGAACCGGTTCGGGGCGGTCAATGAGCTGGGCGTCTTTGCGATGACCGATCGCGGTCTGCGCGCGGTCTCCAATCCCTCCGCTATTTTTCTTTCGCAGCGCGGCAGGCGGGTGGCGGGGTCGTGTGTGCTGGTGTCGCTTGAGGGGAGCCGGCCGCTGCTGGTCGAGGTGCAGGCGCTGGTTGATACGGCGCACGTGCCCAATCCGCGGCGACTGTCGGTGGGTCTGGAAGGCAATCGCCTGGCGATGCTGCTCGCGGTCCTGCATCGCCACGCTGGCATCGCCTGCTATGACCAGGACGTATTCGTCAATGTGGTGGGCGGGGTTCGAATCTCAGAGCCGGCCGCTGACCTGGCCGTGCTGCTCGCTATTGTTTCGTCGTTACGCGACCGGGCCCTGCCCGAGCATCTCGCGGTGTTCGGTGAGGTCGGTCTGGCGGGCGAAATTCGTCCGGCGCCGCGCGGCCAGGAGCGGCTTCGCGAAGCCGGTAAGCTCGGCTTTCCACGGATGCTCATTCCTCAGGCTAATGCGCCCAAACGGCCTCTTGAGGGGCTGGAACCGATCGCGGTGGAGTCGATCGATCAGGCGCTGTCAGTCGCCTGGTCCTGACTTGGTATCTGGGGAGCCGTCTACGCGGCAAGCAAGGCTGGCACCCGGTCTGGCGCCCCCAGCCGGGCAGCGAGTGCGCCCGCTCGCAGTCCGCTTCGCACGGCCGACTCGATCGTTGCTGGGTAGTCGTGCTCGGTGTAATCGCCCGCGAGCCAGAGCCCCGGCAGGTTGCCGCCGATCGGCTGATTGATAACAGGCCGTCCGGGAACACAGGCGAACGTCGCGCGGCGTTCGAAAATGGTGAAGGCATACGCGGGGGCGGGCAGTTGCAGGGCCTCTGTGGTTGAAGCGCTCACCGTCTGGGTTAGCGCCGCTAGCGATCCCTCGGCCGTTGTGGCGTTACTCACCACGACCGATGCGATGCGATGGCCACGCTGAACGCCCCGGTCGAAGAGCCAGTCGCCCCGCGGCGCGGCGCTTGCCTGCGGCTTGCCTGCCCTCAGCATTATCCAGCTGGGGAGGGTACCGATGCCGTTCTCAGGCCATGCAAGGTAAGTGGTCGCAATCGGGATCGAGCGAAATGACGACAGGTCGTGGCATAGCGCATGGATCTCCGAAACGTTACTGGAGCCTGCAGCCGACGCCATCAGCCGTGCGCTGTTGGCGAGCGGAACGGCCAGCACCACCGCCCGGGCCCTCAGTACGCCGTCGGCAAGCGCGATGTGCCATTCGGATCCCTGGCGCTCTACCAAGCGGGCGGGCGTTCTGAGCAGGATCCGGGCACCGTGCTCGGTGAGCCAGGCGGTGGCGGGTTCAGGCAGGCAGTCGCCCAGCGTCCCTGCAGGCAGGATGAAGTCGCTTGCTGCGCGAGCTGCGCCCAGCGTGTCGCGCAACACAGCCGAAAAGGTGCGTGCGCAGGCGACGTCTGTCGGCGTGTTGAGCGCGGACACACACAACGGGCGCCATAGCCGGTCGATCAGCCAGGACGGCTGTCCGGTTCGCTCGAGAAGCTGTGCAACCGTCTCACCTTCGGGTACCCGCCAGGCGTGGCGCCAGAGATTCAGCATCAGGCGTACTGCCGCGATGCGTCCGGAAAGTCCCAGGCCTCGGGCGCGCGCAAACGCCACCGCCAGATGCAGGGGCGCGGGCAGCTTCGCCGCCTGAAAATCAAAGCCATCGGGATCGCGTAAGGCAAGCGGTTCGCGGCGCAGTCGCAGGCCACCGTCGGGAGCGACTCGATTGATCAGTGCAAGGGTCTCGCGGTAGGCGCCCATCATCAGGTGTTGACCGTTATCAAGCCGCACCGGGCCAAAGCCCATGTCGATCTCGACAGTGCGTGCGCGCCCCCCCAGCTGCGGCGCAGCCTCGATCAGGCTCACGCTGCAACCCGCCGCGCAGGCTTCGATCGCGGCAGCGATGCCGGCCCAGCCTCCGCCGATCACACAGACATCCACCACCGCGGTTTGCGGGTCGTGAGCCATGGCCGCAGTCAGAGGCCGCGCACCTGTCCGCTACGCCAGGTGCGCCACGCGAGCCAGAGTTTGCGAACCGGTGGAAGCGACGTACGGTGGGTGAGAACCCGCAGGCCATCGCGTTCGATTTCCGCAAGCAGGGTGGCGTAAATGGATGCCATCACCAGACCCGGTCGTTGGCTCCGCCGGTCTGCTTCCGGTAAAAGCGCGAGTGCCTCGCGATAGGTTTCGACTGCGCGCGCATGCTGAAAACGCATGAGCTCGGTGAAATTGTCTGAGGGACGAACGGCCAGCAGATCGGGAACCGTCACGCCGAAGCGTTGCAATTCAGCCAGGGGCAGATAGATCCGTCCCATCTTTGCGTCTTCGCGAACGTCGCGGATGATGTTGGTCAGTTGGAACGCGAGACCGAGTTTGGCCGCGTAGCGCAGCGTGTCGGGATGCGTCACGCCAAAGATCGAAGCCGCGAGAATTCCCACCACACCCGCGACCCGATGACAGTAAAGTCCGAGCGACTCGAAGTCGAGGTATCGGTTCTGCTCCAGATCCATCTGCATACCGTCGATGATGTCGCGAAGCCGCGCGCAGCTGATTGAATAAGGCAGCAGGTGCGGTGCGAGCGCAAGCGTGACCGGGTGCTGAGGGGCGCCCGCCTCGAGTCGGTTCACTTCATCTCGCCACCAGGCCAGCTTCGCGCGAGCCACCGACACCTCACGGATTTCATCCACCACATCATCGACTTCGCGACAAAATGCGTAGAGCGCGGTGATCGCGCGACGCCGCTCGGGGGGCAGGAACATGAAGCTGTAGTAGAAGCTCGACCCGCTGCGTGAGGCGCGTTCCTGGCAATAGGCGTCAGGAGTCATGCTGCGGGCGGTCCCGACGGACGAATGCGGGGGGGCACGACAGCGAGCCCCAACAGGGCGGGCGCATCACGCCAACCGAGTGTCGGGCGGTGTCGAAACACATCATGCTGAGCGCGTGCGATCCGGTCGATGATGCGCTGGCCGCCTGCGATGATCGCGCGCAGTTCGAGCGCCAGCCGCCAGGGCACGCGACGAATCAGTGGCACGCCGGCCGCGAGCATCTGCCGAGCGAACTCGAGCTCGCCCCTGATCGTGCGCTGCAGGGCAGGCGGTAGAGGCGCGCCGGCTGCGGCCTGTTCGATGTCATGGTCGCCGCTACCTGTCATGTACAGCGCATCCTGAGGCAGATAGACCCGCCCCTTGTGCCAGTCGACCGATACGTCCTGCAGAAAATTGATGAGCTGAAGCGCGGAGCAGATGTGATCGGAAAGCTGCACACACTCGCTGCTGTCGGCGTTGAAAAGCCGCAGGACCAGACGCCCCACCGGGTTGGCCGACCGACGGCAGTAGTCGAGGAGTTGCTCGCGATCGCGATAGCGGTGGACGCGAACGTCCTGTGCGAAGGCATCGAGCAGTGCGCGTAACTGGTCTATCGGGAGCGCGTGCGCTTCAATCAGCGGATACAAACGCAGGACGACGGCTGGAGCCTGCGGCGAGGGTTCGCAAAGCGCGCGATCAAGCTGAGCGAGCGCGGCTATCCGTTCGCTGTCTGTGAGCGTTCCTTCGTCTGCGAGATCGTCGGCAAACCGGGCGAACCGATAGAGGGCGATGACCGCTGGACGAAGCGGCGCAGGCATCAAGATCGACGCCACCGGGAAGTTCTCGTAGTGGTCGACCGACGACCAGGCTGGGGAGTGCATGGCGGTCGATTGTAGAGGCAATGGAAGGGGGTTGCGGTTGATCAGATAGAATCACGGGCTTTTGACGCGGCCGTGGCGGAATTGGTAGACGCACCAGGTTTAGGTCCTGGCGCTGCGAGGCGTGAAGGTTCGAGTCCTTTCGGCCGCACCAGTCTCGTGACTCGCTGCTTTGATTCGCAGCCAGCGGGCTGTTTATTTCCGGAAACTTTTCATGACAACCGTGATTGAAAACACAGGCGCTCTCGAGCGTCGCCTCAAGATGGAAGTAGCCAGCGCCGATCTGGCCAAGCAGGTTGGCGACCGCCTTCGCCAGTTGTCCAAGACCGTCAAGATGTCGGGATTTCGGCCGGGTAAAGTCCCGATGAGCGTCGTTGAGCGCTCATACGGCGCGTCGGTGCAGGCTGAAGTGTTGGGGGATCTGGTCGGCAAGGCGTTCAATGCCGCTGTCACTGAGCACAAGCTGCGAGTGGCCGGCGAACCCCGCATCGAGCCTGCGCAAGGGGCTCCTGAGGGTGCCATCTCGTTTACCGCCACGTTCGAGGTCTACCCCGAGTTTGAGGTGGCTGACGCTGCAACGTGCGAAGTCCCCCGCTATGGCTGTGAGGTCACCGACGCCGAGGTCGACAAGACCGTCGAGATTCTCAGGAAACAGCGCGCATCATGGAACGAAGCATCGGGTGCGGCCGCCGACGGTCAGCGGGCGACCATCGATTTCGTGGGCACGCTGGAGGGTGTCGCCTTCGAGGGCGGAACGGCCTCAGACTTCCCGTTCGTGCTGGGTGAGGGCCGAATGCTCCCCGACTTTGAGACGGGTGTTCGCGGCCTCGGAGTGGGCGAAACCCGTCAGTTCCCGGTGAAGTTCCCTGACGACTACGGCTCGAAAGACCTTGCTGGCAAGACGGCGGAGTTCTCGGTCACGCTCAAGAAGCTTGAGTCGCCCCAACTCCCTGAGGTCGATGCCGAGTTCGCCCGGCAGCTGGGCATCGCCGACGGTGACGTGGCGCGCATGCGTGGTGAATTGCGAGCCAACCTCGAGCGCGAAGTCTCTGAGCGTCTGCGGATGCGCAACAAAACTGGCGTGATGGAAGCGTTACCGGCGCTAGCCAGCTTTGAGCTCCCCAAGTCCCTCGTGGAATCGGAAAGCGGTGCGCTTGCCGAACGTATGAAGGCCGATCTCAAGGCTCGCGGGATGGATGTCCGCAATATCCCCGTTCCGCCTGAGGCTTTCCGCGATCAGGCCGAGAAGCGGGTGCGTCTGGGGCTGCTGGTGGCTGAGATCGTGCGACGCGAGAAATTGCAGGCCAAACCCGATCAGATCCGCAAGCACATCGAGGAGCTTTCGCGCGCCTACGAAAACCCGCCCGAGGTGGTCCGTCACTACTTCAGCAACCGCGACCTGCTCGCGCAGGTCGAATCGCTGGTGGTCGAACAGAATGTGGTGGACTGGCTGCTCGAGAAGGCAAAGGTTCAGGATCAGCCGATCGCATTTGACGAACTGATGTCGCAGCAGGGCTGACCCTTTTTCCCGGAGTATCGTCGCCATGGTTCGTAACACGCTCGTCGAAGACCTTGTCAACGCTCATCTTGCGCAGCGTCAGGAGCCGCAGGGGTTGGGCCTCGTCCCCATCGTGATCGAGACCAGCGGTCGTGGTGAGCGTGCCTACGACATCTATTCGCGACTGCTTCGTGAGCGGGTGGTGTTCCTGGTGGGGCCGGTGATGGACAGCACAGCCAATTTGGTGGTCGCCCAGATGCTGTTTCTCGAGTCCGAGAATCCCGACAAAGACATTTCGTTCTACATCAATTCACCGGGCGGGTCGGTGTCGGCGGGGCTTGCCATTTACGACACCATGCAGTTCATCAAGCCCGCCGTGTCCACGCTCTGCATGGGGATCGCCGCCAGCATGGGGGCGTTCCTGCTTGCCGCAGGCGAAAAGGGTAAGCGTTTCGCTTTGCCCAATGCGCGCGTCATGATTCACCAGCCCTCGGGTGGTGCGCAGGGCCAGGCGAGCGACATTGAAATCCAAGCCAAAGAAATACTCTATCTGCGCCAGCGCCTGAATGGCATCCTGGCTGAGAAAACCGGCCAGCCTCTTGACCGTATCGAACGCGACACCGACCGTGACACCTTCATGTCCGCGGAAGATGCGGTAAGCTACGGTTTGATCGATAAGGTTCTGTCGAGCCGTGCCGAAGCCGCTTAAGTCGGTGCTCGGCGCCCACTCGGGGTAGCAATGTCCGAAAAGAAGGCCTCAGGCGAAAAACCGCTCTACTGCTCGTTTTGCGGGAAGAGCCAGCACGAAGTCCGCAAGCTGATCGCCGGTCCGTCGGTTTTCATCTGCGACGAGTGCATCGAACTCTGTAACGACATCATCCGCGACGAGGTCCAGGCCGACACGCCGGCCGAGGGCGTTGCCCGTAGCGGGTTGCCCACGCCCGCCGAAATCGCATCCATCCTTGACCAATACGTGATTGGCCAGCAGAAGGCCAAGCGCATTCTTGCGGTGGCGGTTTACAACCACTACAAGCGCTTGCGCAACAAGGGCAAGAAAGACGAGATCGAACTCTCGAAGAGCAATATTTTGCTGGTGGGGCCCACGGGTTCCGGCAAGACGCTTCTTGCGCAAACGCT
>JAGWXN010000203.1 GCA_018969885.1 Betaproteobacteria bacterium
GCCTGGCGGCAGGCGCTCAGCGGCCAGTTGGAATTCAGCCGCCGGCAGGTTTGGCGGCTGCGCTCTTCGGGCGGAAGGCCTTGCAAACCGCCTCGTTGGTTTCGATACGGGCGGCGCCAATCAGATCGAGGCAGTAGGGAACCGCAGCGAAAATGCCATGCACTTTCTGCGTGCCATCGGCGTTGCGAAGCCCTTCCAGCGTCTCGCGGATCGACTTGGGTTGCCCCGGCAAATTAATGATCAGCGCCTGACCACGGATCACCGCGACCTGGCGCGACAGGATGGCCGTGGGCACGAAATTGAGGCTGATCTGACGCATCTGCTCGCCAAAACCGGGCATCTCCCGGTCGGCAACCGCAAGGGTGGCTTCGGGCGTGACGTCGCGCACCGCCGGTCCAGTGCCACCCGTGGTGAGGATCAGACCACAGCCCTGTTGGTCGACCAGTTCGATGAGGGTTTGCTCAATGACTGGACGCTCGTCGGGGATGAGTCGGACCACGGCTTCCCAGGGCGTGGTCAGAGCCTGTCCGAGCCACTGCTCCAGTGACGGAATGCCCTGATCTTGGTAGACGCCTGCCGAGGCCCGGTCGCTGATGGAAACGAGTCCGATTCGAATGGGGGAGGTCATGGGGATGCTGAGGTGTTGAATTGCTCGGGGGCCTCTAGCGTGGCGCGCACCAGCCGAAACAACTCGCGATATCGGCGGCCATGCTGACCGGTTGCCACTTCCGCCCGGGCCTTATCGAGCAGGGTGGGGAGCGCGGCGCGGGTGTCGGGGTAACGCTCGAGCCAGATGTGGACGGCCGACGGATCACCCAGCAGGCGCTCTCGCCACTGCTCGGCTGCATGCATGCGAGCGGTTTCGGCGCGGTGCTGCTGGCGATCGCCTTCCAGCGCCTGATGGATGGAGTCGGAGTCTGCTTCGCGCATCAGCCGGCCGATGAACTGCATTTGCCGACGGCGCCCTTCGCGCGCCCGAATCCCGCGTGCGAGCCGGACAGCGTCAATCATGCGTTCGGTGACCGGCAACTGCAAAAGCCGCTCGTCGGATAGTTCGACCAACCGCTCGCCAAGCACCTGCAGCGCATGGCTGTCTCGCTTGCGCTGCGATTTGCTGGGTGGTTCGGAAAGGGCGTCGGGGACTGGGGGCTCGCCAGTCGCGGAGGAGCGTCGCATGAGGTGGGCGCGGCTATGCGCTGAGTCAGACCAGGGCAGTTGCTATGATACCGCGCTCTTCACAAGGGACCATGATGTTCGATCACGATCAGCAGCGGCTTCGCGAGATGGCAGAGACGATGCTGCGGCGCGCGCGCGAATTAGGCGCGAGCGACGCTGCGGTGGATGTGTCCGAGAACACGGGCTTCTCGGTTAACGTCCGGCGCGGCCGGGTGGAAACGATCGAACAGCACCGCGACAAGGGAATCGGTATCACCGTGTTTGTCGGCAAGCGCCGAGGGCATGCGAGTTCATCGGATTTCAGCGCCCGTTCGCTCAATGAAACCGTTGACGCAGCCTGGCAGATCGCGCGTTTTACTGCCGAAGATGAGTGTGCCGGTCTGCCCGACCCCGACACCCTCGCGCTTCGCTACCCGGAGTTGAACCTGTTTCATCCTTGGGGCATTCCAGTCGATGAGGCGGTGCGGATTGCCTGTGAGGCAGAGGCGGCGGCCTTCGACACCAGCCGGTTGATTCGCAACTCTGAAGGCGCTTCGGTGTCAGTGAGTCACGGTCAGTTTGTTTCGGCCAATACGCTTGGATTTTCTGGCGGATACCCCTACAGCCGCCATTCGATTTCATGCGCGCCCATTGCCGGCTCGGGTCGGAAGATGCAGCGCGACGACTGGTATTCGTCCCATTGCAATCCGCTCAAGCTGGCCGATCCGGCCGCGCTTGGGCGCTATGCCGCCGAGCGCGCGCTGGCGCGACTGGGGGCGCGCAGGCTTTCCACGCGCAAGGTGCCGGTGCTTTTTGAAGCGCCGCTCGCCTGCGGGCTGCTGGGCCATCTGGTGCAGGCGGCAAGTGGCGGAGCGCTTTACCGCAAGTCGAGCTTTCTGGTCGACGCGTTGGGATCAACGCTTTTTGCGCCTCACATCAACATTCTTGAAGACCCGCACCAGCGAGGCGAGCCGGGTAGCGCCCCCTTCGACAGCGAGGGCTGCGCGACCCATCGGCGCGCTGTGGTTGAGTCGGGTGTCCTGAAGGGCTATTTCCTCTCAACCTATTCGGCGCGCAAGTTAGGCATGAAGACCACCGGAAATGCGGGCGGGTCGCACAACCTGCGGCTCACCAGTCGACGGACCCGTCGGAGCGATTCGCTGGAGGCGATGCTCGCCAAACTCGGTACCGGCCTGTTTGTGACCGATCTCATGGGGCAGGGGGTCAACTATGTGACGGGCGATTATTCGCGCGGCGCGGGCGGCTACTGGGTCGAAGGCGGGAAAATCGCCTATCCGGTTGAAGAAATCACCATCGCCGGCAATCTGCGCGAGATGTTTGCAGGTATCGCCGCAGTGGGCGCCGATGAGCTCACGCGAGGCACCAAACGCTCGGGGTCGGTGCTGATCGAAGCCATGTCAGTGGCTGGCACCTGAGGGTTGTTGCGGCCGTGAGCAAAGCTTTTGTTCGCGACGATGCCGACGCGGCGGACGACGAAGCCGACGCGCCCGGCGTCGAGGCCATCCCGGCCGGCTCAAAAAACTACATCACGCCGGCTGGGCATCAGCGGTTACGTAAAGAGCTGCTGCATCTTCTAGATGAAGAGCGGCCAGAGGTTGTACGGGTGGTGTCCTGGGCCGCTTCGAACGGCGACCGGTCGGAAAATGGTGATTACCTCTACGGCAAAAAAAGACTGCGCGAAATCGACCGGCGGATTCGTTTCCTCACCAAACGGCTGGAGTTGGCAGAAGTGGTGGATCCCGAGCTTCGGCGCGGTACCACCCAGGCTTTCTTCGGCGCCACAGTCCGATTTCTGAGAAATGGCGAACGAGAAGAGACCGTGACCATCGTTGGGGTGGATGAGGTGGATCCCGCTACCGGTCGAATCAGCTGGATCTCGCCGGTAGGGCGGGCGCTGCTGAAAGCGAATGAAGGCGACCTGGTCAGTCTCAAAGTGCCAGACGGGGTGGACGAACTCGAGGTGGTTGAGGTTCGTTACGGCTAGTGGTGACGGCTGATTCGCGAAACCTCTGGCAGGCGCCGCAGGTTACGTAGCACGCGGGCCAGATGGACCCGGTCGCGTACCATCAGAATGAATCGAAGCGAGGCAACGCGTTCAGCGCTTTCGTCCATGGAGACATGCGCGATATTGGCTTCGCTCGCAGCGATTTCGGCAGCCACTCTGCCCAAGACGCCCCGGTCGTTGCGAACACTGACCTCCAGTTCGGAGCGGAAGGTGCCGCTGACCTGCTCGGACCAATCAACATCGACCCAGCGTTCGGCATCGCGGTCGCGCTGGCGTAGCGCCGTGCTGCAGTCGGCCCGATGCAAGACCAGCCCGTGTCCGCCGCGTAGATGACCGAGCACGGCGTCGCCCGGCAGCGGAAAGCAGCAAGTGGAATAGGTGACCGCGCTGCCCTCGTTACCGGTGACCACCATGGGGGCGGGCCGCGGCAGCATGAGCGCGGCCGGCGTGGCGGCCGTTTGCAGCGCGATGCTGCGCGCGACGACGGGCGCCAGCCGCTTCCCGAGACCAATGTCTGCGTAGAGCTCTTCGATGTTGCGAACGCCCGAGTCGCGGATTGCGCGGTCGAGCACCGTGGTTTCGAGCGAACCGAGCGTGATGCGAAGCGCCGCGAGTGACTGCTCAAGGAGCCGACGCCCCAGCTCTGCGGATTCCCGATAACTCAGTGTGCGCAGACTGTGCCGGATACTGGCGCGCGCCTTGCCCGTGCGCACGAACGCGAGCCAGCTCGGATCTGGACGCGAGGCGGAGTCGGTGAGCACCTCCACCACGTCGCCGTTGACCAGTTCGGTACGCAATGGCACCAGCTCTTCGTTGACCCGGCAGCCCACCGCGCGATCGCCGATGTCGGTGTGAATCGAGTAAGCGTAGTCGAGTACAGTGGCTCCGCGCGACATCGCGCGAATCTCGCCCCGGGGCGTGAACACATACACCGCATCGGGGAAGAGATCGACCTTGACATGCTCGATGAATTCCAGCGAGTCGCCGGTTTGACTCTGGATGTCGAGCAGGGACTGCAGCCACTGATGGGTGCGCGTGTGTAGTTCGGAGAAGCTGACGTGATGCGCCTTGTAGAGCCAATGCGCCGCTACGCCGGACTGCGCAACACGTTGCATTTCGTGCGTACGAATCTGAAACTCGACGGGTGTGCCGAACGGTCCGACCAGCGTGGTGTGCAGCGACTGGTAGCCGTTGATCTTTGGAATGGCGATGTAGTCTTTGAACCGACCCGGGACCGGCTTGAAGGTGGTGTGGAGTGCCCCCAGCGCGAGGTAGCACTGCGGCACTGTGTCGACGATGACCCGCATGCCATAGATATCGAGCACCTGCGCAAATGACAGATGCTTCTCGCGCATCTTGGTGTGAATGGCATAGATGGATTTTTCGCGCCCCTGCACCTGGGCGCCCTGCACACCAGCCTCGGGCAGCGCCTTGTTTGCGGCCTCGAGAATGCGCCCGAGCACTTCACGGCGGTTGCCGCGCGCGGCCTGCACGGCCTTCTTGAGCGTGCGATAGCGAAACGGGTGGGTAGACCGGAAAGCGAGGTCCTGCAGGTCGCGGTAGAGGGTATTGAGCCCCAGACGGTGTGCGATGGGTGCGTAGATGTCCAGGGTTTCCTGCGCAATGCGTCGCTGCCTGGGCCCGGGCAGCGCCTCAAGTGTCTGCATGTTGTGCAGCCGGTCGGCGAGCTTGATCAGAATGACCCGCACGTCGCGGGCCATGGCGAGCAGCATTTTCCGAAAGCTCTCTGCCTGCTGGTGCTCTTTGGAGGCGAATTCGATCCGGTCGAGCTTGGAAACGCCATCGACGATGTCAGCGACCGCAGAGCCGAATCGTTCGGCCAGGATCTGCTTGGCAACCGTGGTGTCTTCGATGACGTCATGGAGGAGGGCCGCCATGAGGGAATCGGCATCCAGTCGCCAGCCGGACAGGATTTCTGCCACCGCGATCGGGTGCGAGATGTAGGGCTCGCCGCTTGAACGAAACTGACCGAGATGCGCCTGATCGCCAAAGCGATAGGCCTCACGGATGCGGCGCAGGTCGTCTTCGCCGAGGTACTCACCTGCCCGCTGCATGAGCGTGGCAAGCGAAACGATCTTACGTTCGTCGGCAGGCGCAGTGAACCCACCGTTGCCGCCCCCGGGTGGCGGACGCTTTCCGGAAAATGAGTCGTGCGAGGGGGGCCTGGACCCCGTCGCAACGCTGGCGAGTCGCTCGACCATAGGGAGCGACGCGCCCGGGCTCAGGTGGGAACCCGGCGCAGCATTTCCTGGCCGACTTTACCGGCCGCGATTTCGCGAAGCGCCGTGACCGTGGGTTTGTCGCGCGACTCGAGCTTGGGCGCATGACCCTGCGCCAGCATGCGCGCCCGGTAGGTGGCCGCCAAGGCGAGCTCGAACCGGTTCGGGATTTGCTTCAGGCAGTCTTCAACGGTGATGCGTGCCATGGTGGACCATTCGGAAGTGAAGAGGTGGGGCGATTCAACGAGCCAGGCGCAACTGGGAGAACACCTCGGGGTTGCGCGCGAGCTGGCGCGAATACCGCAACCGAGCCGCGCGGACGACCGCGCGAAGTTGCTCGAGAGCGATGCCAAAGTCTTGATTGATAATAACATATTCGAACCGCTCGGCCTGCGCGAGTTCGGCCTGCGCGGCATCGATCCTGCGCTGGATCACACGCTCTGCATCCTGGGCGCGGGCGCGCAGCCGGCGCGCCAGTTCCTCGATTGAGGGGGGGGCGATAAAGATGCCGATCGCATCCGGGTAGAGGTGCTTTACCTGCTCCGCACCCTGGCAGTCAATCTCCAGGATGATGTCCTGGCCGGCGGCCATCTGCGCCTCGATCCAGGCCCGCGAAGTGCCGTAGAG
>JAGWXN010000204.1 GCA_018969885.1 Betaproteobacteria bacterium
CAGGCGCGCGGGTTCGTGACGAAACTTGATCGGGTTACCGATATGAAGATTGCCGTCGTCATCGCGCACCAGCATCTCGCGCGCGGCGGCCTGTGGATGGTGGAAGGCCTCATGCAGGTTCAATACCGGCGCGAGACAGACATCATGATCTTGCATCCAGCGCTCCCATTCATCACGCGTGCGGCTGCGGAAGATGTCGTTGAGGGCGGCCTTGACCGGCGCGTGGGCGGGGCCTGGCGGCTGGTTGGCGATTGGAATCAGATCGGCACGCCCGACCGCAGTGAGCAGATTGTTGACGAACTTGTGCTCAACCGCGCACAGCACGATCTGCCCGCCGTCGGCGGTATCGTAGATGTTGTAGAACGAATGCCCGCCCCAGGAGCGCTCCTCCGGCACCACCGGCGCCCGGTTCTCCGCAAACACACTTCCGGTGGCGTTGGGGAGCCAGGACAGCGTGGCGTCATGCATGGAGATATCGACGTAGTCACCCTGGCCGGTTTTTTCGCGACGAAGGAGCGCCATCAGGATGCCCGTGAGCGCCATCATGGAGCCCGTGATGTCGGCGATGGGCATGTGCGGATGCACCGGGCGACCGCTTCGGTCGAGGTTGAGGCTCAGCACACCGGCAAGCGCTTCCATGCCGATGTCATGCGCCGGCCGCATTTTCAGCGGACCGCTCTGGCCGAAGGCGGCAATGGAGGCGTAGACGATGCGCGGATTGCGTGCTGAGACGGCGTCATAGTCAACGCCCAGCCGGGTGACCACACCGGGGCGGAAGGCCTCGACCACCACATCTGCCTGTTCGGCGAGTGCGAGAAACGCTTCGCGGCCTGCGGTCGATTTGAGATCGAGCACGATGCTCTGCTTGCCGCGCGCGATGTTGCGAAACCACACGCTGTGTCCGCCTGCTCGGTAGCCCACGTGACGCACAGGCTCGCCCTCGCCGGGTGGCTCGATCTTGATGATCTCGGCGCCGTGGTCGGCCATCATGGTGGTGAGATGGGGACCGGGCAGGAACAAGGAAAGATCGAGTACGCGAATGCCTTCGAGCTTCATGGGGTTTCGCTCAGCAAACGCCGCTACTGCGCAGATCGGCGATCTCGGCCGCACTCACACCGAGTTCGCCCAGCACGGCTTCGGTGTCAGCGCCGCAGGCTGGGCCAGGCGTCGCGCCGGGACGCTTGCCATCCACACGGATCGGGCTTGCGATCATTCGCAGACCCTCGGGTCGTGAAGGATGCGCGACCGTGAGGATGCCTTCGGTTTCAGCGAGATACGGATTGTCGAGCGCCTGGGGCAGGGTCAGCACCGGCGCGGCCGGTACGGTGCCAGCAAGCAAGCTCATCCAATGGGCGGTGGTGTGTGTTCGGAAAATGGGGTCGAGGATATCGACCAGCGCCTGCCGGTTGGCCCGCCGCTCGGCAAAGCCCTTGAAGCGCGGATCCGTGGCGAGTGCGGGCTGGCCGATGCTCTCGCAGAGCAGTGTCCAGAAACGGGCGGTGATGCACATGACAAACACCCAGCCGTCAGCGGTGGGCATCAGCTCGCACGGCACGACCGACGGATGGCCCGAGCGCGGTTTACGCTCGGTGACATGGCCCTCATTGAGGTACCAGGTGGCCGGGTAGGTAAGCTGGTGCATCGCGACGTCGTAGAGCGAGATGTCGATATCGCATCCCTTGCCGCTTCGATACGCGCCCA
Organism: Betaproteobacteria bacterium; assembly: GCA_018969885.1. The sequence continues at coordinate 1,702 of JAGWXN010000204.1, forward strand.
ACAAGGCCGAGGAGAGGGCAAACGCCGCGGTGACCCCGCCCATGAAGTCGATCATGGATAGACCCATGCGCGAAGGCGGTGTGCCGGGTTCGCCGGTAATGTCGAGATAGCCCGCTTCGGCCTGGGCGAGGTAGTCGTAAGCGGGCCAGCTTGCACGCGGGCCGGTGCGGCCGTAGCCCGACAGATGCGCGCAAACGATACGCGGGTTGACGGCCTTCAGATCGTCATAGGTGACACGGAGCCGCGCGGGCTGGTCACCGCGAAGATTATTGGCCACAGCATCGGCCTTCTCGACCAGCTTCAGCAGCAGTTCGCGGCCGCGCGGCGTTCGGATCTCGAGCGAGACGCTGCGCTTGCCGCGGTTGAAGGTCTGGAAAAACTGGCTGTCGTTGTCACCCAGGAAAAACGGCCCCGACTGCCGCGACATGTCGCCGGCCGATACTCCCTCGCGAGCGGGCGACTCGATCTTGATGATCTCGGCACCCAGGTCGGCCAGATGCATGGTGGCATAAGGGCCTGCACCATATTGCTCGATGGCGAGGATGCGGATGCCGGCAAGCGGCAGATGGGGCGTTACCATGGCAGGGCCCGCTTGGCTCAGACCGGATTGCGCGCGATCAGCTGCTTCGCGATGATCATGCGCTGCAGTTCGTTGGTGCCCTCGCCAATGCACATGAGCGGCGCATCGCGGTAATAGCGCTCCACATGGAATTCCTTGGAGTAGCCGTAGCCGCCATGAATGCGCATGGATTCCAGTGAATTTTCCACTGCGGCTTCCGAGGCAAAGTACTTCGCCATGCCGGCTTCCATGTCGCAACGATCACCGCGGTCGTAGGCGCGGGCTGCTTCATAAGTGAGGAGGCGTGCGGCCTGAAGGCGCGTGGCCATTTCCCCGAGCTTGAGCTGAATCGCCTGATGTTCGCAGATCGGCTTTCCGAAGGTCTTGCGGATTTGGGAATAGCGAACGGCGTCGCGAAGCGCGGCGCTTGCCAGGCCGCAGCCGCGTGCCGCAACATTGATGCGCCCGAGCTCCAGGCCACCCAGTGCGGTCTGCAGGCCTTTGCCCTCCACGCCACCGATCAGCCGGTTGGCTGGGATGCGGAAGTCTTCGAACACCAGCTCGGCGCTATCGATGCCCTTATAGCCCAGCTTTTCGATTTTGCGTGAGACCCGAAAGCCCGGGCCCTTCTCTGCGAGGAAACAGGACATGCCCTTGTGCGCCGGGTTGGCTGAGGAGTCGGTTTTCACCAGCAGCGCAAAGCAGGTGCCGTGAATGCCGTTGGAGATCCAGGTTTTGGTGCCGTTGATCACGTAGTGGTCACCGTCACGTTTGGCGCGGATCTTGATGCCCTGCAGATCGGTACCCGCGTCGGGCTCGGTGAGTGCGAGGCCGCCACGGATCTCGCCAGTGGCGAATTTGGGCAGCCAGGTTTGCTTCTGCTCGGGTGTGCCCATGCGTTCCACACACGCCGCCATGATCAGGTGGCTGTTGAAGATTCCGCTCAGCGACATCCAGGTTTCGGCAATTTTTTCCACGATCCGGGCGTAGGTACCCGCCGGGAGACCCAGGCCGCCGTATTCAGCCGAGATGGTTGCCCCGAACAGACCCATCTCTTTCATCTGTTCGACCCACTCAAACGGATACTCGTCGGCGTGCTCCAGACGCAGCACATGGGGCCGCACGTCGCGCTCCAGCCATTTTTCAATGGCATCGAGAATTTCGGATTCCTGTTCGTGCGAAGTGCTGTCGTGGGGGGCGTTGGACATTGGGGGCTCCTGCTGCAGAAAGTTCGGTGAATCAGTAGTTGGCTTTTTCTTCGTTTTCAAAACCGCGCTTGGCCACCAGAATGGTGCGGTCGAATTCGCAGACGAGTTTGCCGTCCTGGTTGAAGCCGCGGCTCTTGACGGTGACCAATCCAGCGTTCGGGCGCGATTTGCTTTCGCGCTTGTCGAGCACTTCAGACTCGGCGGTGAGGGTGTCGCCTGCAAAAACGGGGTGCGGCAGCCGGATTTCCTTCCAGCCCAGGTTGGCGATGGCCTTCTGGCTCACGTCAGTCACGCTCATGCCGACGATCAGCGCCACGGTGAGCGGCGAGCACACGATGCAGCGGCCGAACTCGCTGTGCTTGGCGTATTCGGCATCGAAGTGCATGGGGTGCGTATTCATGGTGAGCAGCGTGAACCAGGTGTTATCGGTTTCGCTGATGGTGCGGCCAGGGCGATGCTCGTAGATGTCGCCGATGTTGAAGTCTTCGAAATAGCGTCCGAAGGATTCGCGGTAGCGGTTTTCACCGACTTTCTTGACGGTTCCGGCCATGGGGATCTCCGAGAAAATAAAAAGGAAGGGGCGAGTCGGGGCGGCAGCAGCGCTCAGCGGGCTGCGCCGGTTGAATCGACCAGGGCAAGAATGCGCTGCATGCGCTTGACCACGGGCAGTTCAACCAGCTTGCCCTGCCAGGTGGCCACCGCCCCGCCTGAGGCTTCGAAGGCCGCGATGATGCCGCGGGCCTGCTCGATTTCTGCGGCGCTGGGCGCGAAGGCTTCGTGAACGATCGCGATGTTGGACGGATGGATGGCTGTTTTGCCGGTGAAGCCGAGGGCGCGCGCCACTCGGCTCTGGCGAGCCACCTCGGCCAGATCACGGAACTCCACGCAGGGCGCATCGAGGAGACCGACGCCCGCACGGTGTGCGGCCGACGCGAGGCGGCCACGCGCCCAGCCCAGCGCCTCATCTGAGAGCGGCACGCCCAGTTCGGCACAGAAATCAACCGCGCCGAACACCAGAAACGCAAGCCGTGGGCTGGCGGCAGCGATCTCGGCTGCTACCTCCAGACCGCGCGGGGTTTCGATGAAGGCGCAGAGCGATAGCCCCTGGTGAGCGCCCAGCAGTTCATCGGCCCAGCGCACCTCGTCGGCGCTTTCCACCTTGGGCAGGCAAATGATGCCTGTTGGAGCGCTCGCCGCCTGGAGCGCCAGAATGTCTTTCAGACCTGTGCCGGTTCGCAGGGAATTGATGCGCAGTGCGCGTTCGCCCGCCGTGGGTGGTGAGCTCATGAAGGCAATACCGGTTTCCCGAGCGCTGTCTTTATCGGCTGGGCCGACGGCGTCTTCCAGATCGGCGCACACGATATCGGCCCCGGCGCGAGCCGCTTTCTCAAGCAGTTCAGCGCGCGAGGCGGGGGCAAACAGAAGGCTTCGTCTGGCAGTCACGTGATCTCGCTGAAGTGTCAATATGTCCGGACAAATCTAGAGCGATTCATGCATACTGTCAACGAGACGCAGCCCGGGATTGTTGTGTCCGTTGACTGGCGCCATCCCACGCTGCACCACACGGTGACCGATCTTGCCTGACCAACCCGCATCGTCCCGTCCGCGCCGGCGCGGACCGCCGCCCCCGGATGCGCATGAGCGCAGCGCCGGCGCGCGCCGCTCGGGTCCGCGAGCAACCCCCACGATCGCAGCCGACGAGCCCCGCTATGCCCGTATCGCCAATCAGCTGATCGCTGCCATCGCCTCCGGCCGTTACCGGGTGGGGTCGCTACTCCCCACTGAACACGAACTCTGCGAGCAGTTCGACAGCAGCCGCTTCACCATTCGCGAGGCGCTGCGGCTGCTGGCCGAGGGCGGGATGGTGAGTCGCCGACCCCGTGCGGGCACCGTGGTGATTTCATCGATTCAACGCGAGCCCTACCTGCAGGCGCTCGACTCCATCGACGACCTCCTGCAGTATGCCTCGGGCACGCGCTTGCGCCTGCTCGAACGTGGCTGGGCCACCCATGAGCCCGCGCAAGCCGATCCGCCGCCGATTCCCGCGGGCGAAGCGTGGGTTTTTGCGCGGCTCATCCGTCACCTGCCGGGTAATCCCCATCCGGTGTGTGTGACGCGGGTCTATCTCAGCCCGGTCTTTGCGCCCCTCGCGCGCCATATTGCCTCTCAGGCGGTTCCGGTTTACCGGCAGATCGAGGCGCGGTTCGGGGTCAGAGTGGCGAGGGTAGAGCAGCAAATAAGCGCCTGTGCGCTGTCGCGCGACGATGCGACGGTGCTGCTGGCCCGCGCGGGCAGCCCTGCGCTCCGTATTGTTCGGGCTTATCATGCCGATGACGGGCGCCTGCTGGAGGTGTCCGACAGCCTTCATCCGGCGGGCCGTTTTGGCTACGCCATGACGATCCGCCGGGCGGGCCCTGGTGACCTGGGCGCGCGCCGCGGCTGAGCCTTCTCCCGCCCTGGTTATTTATGTCCGGACAAATTGCACGCGTGCATTGACCGCCGCTGACTGGCTCTGCTATGGTCAGTGCATTCGCCAACACGGAGAC
>JAGWXN010000007.1 GCA_018969885.1 Betaproteobacteria bacterium
CATTGCCTCACCACCATCGCGGCACTCGCCATGCCTGGCGTGGCTTACTCGCAGGGGCAGGTCCTCAAGCTGATGGTGGGTTTTCCACCAGGGGGTTCAGGGGACACTTTCGCGCGGCTGATCGCCGAACAGTTACGCCCGGAACTCGGCAGCATCGTGATCGAAAATCGTGAAGGTGCGGGTGGGCTCACCGCCGCAGAGGCCTTCCTGCGAGCGCCGGCCGACGGCCATACCGCGATGATGCACACCGCGTCATCAGCCGTCTTTGCGCCACTCATCAGAAAGAAGCCGCCCTACGATCCACTCAAAGATTTCCAGTGGGTTGCTCTCATGTCGGTGGCGCCGCTCGTGATCGTAGCCAATCCGTCGCTTCCCACCAGCGATCTGCGCACCTTCGTCAGTCATCTGCAAGCCAAGCCGGGTGAGCCTTACGGAAGCGCGGGCATCGGCGCTTCCACGCATCTGGCGGCTGAACTGCTCTTCCACACCGCGGGCGTGAAAATGCTGCACGTGCCTTACAAGGGCAGCGCACCCGCCATCACCGACACCATCGCAGGCAATGTCACCTGCATGCTGGAGACGCTCCAGACCACGCTTAAGCTGCATCGTGCGGGGCGTCTAAGAATTCTTGCGGTGCTGGGGGAATCGCGACTCGGCGCTGCACCCGATATTCCCACCGCGCGCGAGCAGGGCTTCGATGTGCTCGCCTCCACCTACAACCTGCTTGCGTTACCGGTGGGCGCGCCCCCCGAGCGGGCGGCGGTGCTCGCGCGCGCATTGGAGCGTGCGATGCGCAATCCCGAATTTCAGAAGCGGCTGATTGACGATGGCCTGCAACCGATTGCCGACGTGAGCCCCGATGCCGCCCGCGCCTTCGTCGCTGCGGAAGTCGCGCGCTGGACACCGGTCGCCCGGCGCCTCGGTATCGAGATGTAAACCATCCCCGACTCGCCGACGCCACTGATGGAAGTCTCCTCGCCTGCCGTGATGTCCGACCGCGACACGATCGCTACGCTCCTGAAGCCTCGTGCGATTGCGATCGTTGGCGCCTCAGAGCGATCGCGGTGGTCCGAAGCGCTTTGCGAGAACCTCGAACGTGGGGGCTATCGCGGCGCCGTCCATCTCATCAATCGCCACGGGGGTCTGGTGCATGGGCGCCCGGCTCACACCCGTTGCAACGCGGTAGGCGAGTCCATCGACGTTGGCATCATCATGGTGCCGGCAACCGCTGTACCCGACGCAATCGATGATCTGGCAGCAGCCGGTGCACGCTCGGCGGTGGTGCTGTCCTCGGGCTTTGCTGAAACCGGCGAATCAGGTCGCGCGCTTCAGGTCGAGATTACCGCCCGCGCGCGGCGGGCAAATCTGCGCCTCGTCGGTCCAAACAGTCTGGGACTCATCAGCTTTACCGAGGGCGTTCATGCCTGGACCACTCCCATCAGGGCGCCGTCAAGCGCGCACGGGGTGGCAATCATCTCTCAAAGCGGCGCCACTGCGTTTTTTCTCACCGAACTCGCCTGGCAGCAGGATGTTGGCGTGAGCTTTGTCGCAGCAACCGGTAACGAAGCCGATCTCGATGCCAGCGCGTTCATCGAGCACGCGATCGACGACCCGGCAACCCGTGCCATCGCGCTCTTCATCGAAACCGTCAGGCAGCCGGCACGTTTTCTCACGGCGCTGCAGCGGGCCGCCGACGCCCGCAAACCCCTGGTGGTGCTCAAGGTGGGAGCAAGCGAGGCAGTCACCCGGTCGGCCCAGGCGCATACGGGCGCACTGGTGGGCGATGACCGATTGTTTGACGGTCTATGCCGTCAATATGGTCTGATTCGCGTGCGGTCTGTTGAACAGTTGCTCGCCACCGCAGATATCGCTGGACGTTCAGGACCGCTGCGCGAGGGGGGGCTCGCAATCCTGTCGAACTCAGGAGGCATCTGCGAAATCGCAGCCGACACCGCGGAGGCGTGTGGCCTCGCCGTGCCTGCGCTTGCCCCCGCAACCGCAAACCAGCTCAAACAAACGCTCCCGGGCTTCGGCACGCCCAACAATCCACTTGACCTGACCGGCGGCGTTGAGCCAGCACGCTGCGCCGATGCGGTACGCCACCTCGCCAACCAGCCAGGCATCGCCGCCGTGCTCTGTATCTGGTATGCCGTACCGCTTGAGCCATTCGAGGAAAGCGAACGTCTCACTGCGCTCCATCATCATCTTTCGCTCGCGCTCAATGACATTGCACAACCTGGCTTCATGGTGTCCTACACCCATACGCGCGTCAACGAACACGCCCAGAATCTGCTCGCCCGCCATCAAGCGCCCTACAGCGCCTTCGGGCTTGACCGCGTTGTGCAGGCGCTGGCTGGTGTGAGCGAATGGTCCGCTTTTCTGCGCCGATCCGCCCAATGCGAAGCGCGTAAGACACCATCTGTCTCCTCCGCGACCGCCTCTGCTGCAAAGTCCACCGCTACCACCGCCCGCCCGCGGTCGGAACACGCGGCGCTCGCCTGGCTTGCGAGCCAGGGGGTACCCGTCATCCCCTTTACGCTGGCGACCGACGCACAAGCCTCGGTCGCCGCTGCGCGCGCAGCCGGCGGCAGTGTGGCGCTGAAAATCGCCTCGCCCGACATCGCACACAAGAGCGACATCGGGGGCGTACTCCTCAACCTGAGCGGCGACGCAGCCGTTGCCAATGGATACGCACAGCTCATCGCAGCCGCAGGTCGGCACGCGCCCCAGGCGAGACTCGAAGGCGTGCTGGTTGCGCCCATGCGGCGAGGTGGAATCGAACTCATCGTGGGGGTGGCGAGAGACCCCGACTGGGGGCTGGTCCTCGCGGTGGGGTTGGGCGGCATCTGGGTTGAGGCGTTCAGGGATGTGGCTCTTCGTGTGCTGCCGGTCGAGCACAGCGAAGTTCTGCAGATGCTCGCCGAACTCAAAAGCGCCAACCTGCTTCGCGGCTATCGCGGCACGCCCGCGGCCGATCTGCAGCGCTTGGCCTCAGCCATTCTCGCGATCGCGCAGGCAGCCACCGCGCTGGGCCCCGACCTGATGGCGCTCGATATCAACCCGCTTCGGGTGAATGGCAGCGATATCGAGGCGTTGGACGCTTTATGTATCTGGCGCGATACGCCGTGACCCTTCGGATCATTGCCCGATGAGAACCCCAATCTGCCATCGACTCGGCTGCGCGGTACCGATCTTTGCGTTTTCGCACTGTCGCGATGTGGTGGTCGAAGTCACCCGCGCGGGCGGCTTTGGCGTACTCGGGGCCGCCACCTTCAGCCCGGAGCAACTCGAAACCGAACTCCGGTGGATCGATTCGAAAACAGGCGGACAGCCCTACGGCGTCGACGTCATCATCCCCTCCACCTACGACGCCGAGGCCGAGCGGTCGATGGGTGATCTCGACCGGCTGATCCCGGCTGAGCATCGGGCTTTTATGGACAAACTGCTCGCCGATGAAGGCATTCCGCCGCTGCCCCCCGGTGAGCGTGAACGAATCCAGCGCGAGATCATCGAAGGCCGCGGCAGCATGACCCCTGATGGCGCAAGGCGGCTGGTCGAGGTGGCGCTGCGCCACCCGCAGGTACGAATGATCGTGAGCGCGCTGGGTACGCCGCCCGCCGACGTCACCGCGCAGATTCGCTCGAAGGGGGTGGTGGTCGGCGCCATGTGCGGCAAGGCGTCGCACGCGAAACGTCAGCGCGCCGCAGGGGTCGAACTCATTGTGGCGCAGGGGACCGAGGCAGGCGGACACACGGGCGACATTGCATCAATGGTGCTGCTACCCCAGGTGGTCGAGGCCTGCGGGCCCGATGTGCCCGTCCTCGCTGCCGGCGGCATCACCCGCGGCAGCCAGATCGCTGCGGCGCTCGCCATGGGCGCACAGGGCGTCTGGTGCGGCACCGTCTGGCTGGGCACGCGCGAAAGCGAACTCGATCCGTTCGAAAAACAGGCGGTGTTTGCCGCCCGGTCTGAAGACGCGGTTCGGCGGCGGGCGCGCACTGGCAAAACCGTTCGAATGATTCGCAGCAAGCTCTCGGAGGCCTGGGAGCAGCCTGGCGCTCCCGCTTATCTTCCAACGCCGCTCCAGGGCGTGCTCTACAACGAGGCGCATGCGCGTGTGGTGCGCGCGCGCCGGGCTGACCTTTATTCGTTCCCGGTTGGTCAGGCCGTGTGTGACGTCAATGAGGAAATTTCGGTACGCGACGTCATGCTTCGCATGCAGACCGAGTATCTCGATGCGGTCGAGCGCCTGACCGCGCTCAGCCGAGAGGAGTAGACCATGTCCGAGGTACTGGTCGAACACGACGACGGCCTGGTGATCATCACCATCAATCGTCCCGAGGCAAAAAATGCCGTCAATCGCGCCGTGTCCTATGGCGTGTGCGCAGCGGTCGACGAACTGGATGCCCGCGATGATCTGCGCGTCGGCATTCTCACCGGCGCGGGGGGCACGTTCTGTTCCGGCATGGACCTCAAGGCTTTTCTGCGCGGCGAAGTCACGCGCGTTGAGGGCCGCGGCATTCTGGGCATTGCGCTTACCCCGCCCAAAAAGCCCTTGATTGCCGCCGTCGAAGGCTATGCGCTCGCGGGCGGCTTTGAAGCAATGCTCGCCTGCGATCTTGCGGTCGCCGCGCGCGATGCCCGATTCGGTATCCCAGAGGTCAAGCGTGGTCTGGCTGCAGCTGCCGGCGGACTGCTGCGCTTACCGCGCCTCATCCCGCAGCGCGTAGCGATGGAACTCGCGCTCACCGGCGACATGATCGATGCAGAGCAGGCGTTGCGGGTGGGGCTCATCAATCGCATGACTGAGCCGGGTGAGGCGCTGGCTGAGGCGCGCCGGTTAGCCCGTCGAATCATCGCCAATGCGCCCCTCGCCGTCGCCGCCTCCAAACGCGTCATCGTCGAGCAGCGCGACTGGCCGATCGCCGAGATGTTCGAGCGTCAGCAGGCCATTACCGGAGGACTGCTGGGTTCCGAGGACGCCCGCGAGGGCGCGACCGCGTTCGCAGAAAAACGCTCCCCCGTCTGGAAAGGACGATAAGTGATGATCCACGCCGCCAACCTGGACCAGGTCCGCGCCTCACGCGTCGAGCGACGAATCGACACCTTCGAAGGCTACATCACCGATTTCATCGCCACCTTCGAGAAGCGGTCGCCAGGTCCACAAGCCTTTCTGGTGGAGCAGAACCCAAACTGGGTGACACCCACTCACTTTCATGTGGAGCATCAATTTCAGGTGATTGTCGGGGGATCGGGGTCGCTGGGGCGTACGCCCGCTGAGCCGTTCGCCGTTCACTATGCGGCCCCTGAAACCGGCTATGGGCCGATCACAGCTGGTCCCCACGGCATCGCCTATCTGACGCTGCGAGCCGAGGGCGACACCGGCGCCTGGTACCTGCATAAGCCGGGCGTGCGCGAACAGATGCGTACCGGCCTCAAACGTGAGCAGCAGCATGGCATGCCCTCGGCGGCGATGCGGACCCCCAGCCTCCTATCACTCGAGGCGCCCGTTACCGAAACGCTGATCGAACCGCGGGATGACGGATTGGGCGCATGGTTCATGCGCCTGCCCCCGAACCAGTCAGCCCAGATTGCGCCCCATGCACCGCACGGTGGCCGTCACTATGTCGTCACCGCCGGGCTCGCGCAATTCCACGACCGGAGGCTCAACGCGCTCGCTGTCGCCTTTGCCGACCCCGCCGAGACCGGTGAACTCACCGCCGGCCCGAACGGCGCTGACATTCTCGTTCTGCAATTCCCATTACAGGCCAAACGACAGGAGAGTCGTTCATGAAACCTCATGCCCATGCACTCACCGCTTCCCTGGCAATCACCCTCGCCTGCGCGGCACCCACCGCCCTGGCCCAGGCCACCAACTGGCCGGAAAAGCCGGTACGTATCGTGATGCCCTTCCCGACGGGCGGTGCATCCGACGTTCTCACCCGAATCCTTGCTGACCAGCTGCGTATCAAGCTGGGGCAAACCTTCGTGGTTGAAAACCGAACCGGCGCGGGCGGCAACATCGGCATGGAGGCGGGAGCCAAAGCGGCGCCTGACGGCTACACCCTCACCAGCGCCACCATCGGAACACTCTCGATCAACCAGTATCTGTTCAAGAGTCTGCCCTACGACCCCGAGGGCGGATTCGCCTACGTGTCAACATTCTGGGCCAACTGCAATGTGGTGCTGGTCTCGCCCCAGCACAATCAGGCGCGAAATCTGACTGACTTCATCACCTGGGCCAAGGCGCAACCGAAGGGCATCAACTTCGGCTCCTCGGGCGTTGGCACTACGCCGCATCTGGCAGGTGAACTGTTCCGGGTACGCACCGGCATCTCGGCTACCCACGTGCCTGCGCGCGGCGCCCCCCAGACCATCTCAATGCTGCTGTCAGGCGCGCTCGATACGTCGATCGACAACATCGCGAGCTACGCGGGTCTTCTCGCAGGAGGCCAGGTCCGCGGGCTGGCGGTAACCTGCCCGGAGCGCTGGCCCACGCTGCCCGATCTGCCCACCATGGCCGAGGTCGGCATCCCCGATTTCGTGATCACGTCGTGGGGCGCGCTGGTTGCGCCTGCGGGAACACCGGCTGCGATCGTCGACAAACTCTCCCGCACAATGGCCGAGATCGCCGCTGATAAATCAGTGCAGGAGCGCTTCCTCACTGCAGGCGCGCGTCTCACTTCATCCACCCCCCAGGAAACCGTTGCCTTCGCGGCCCGCGAACGCATCAAGTTCCAGGAACTGATTCGCCTCTCAGGCGCGAAGGCAGACTGATATGTCGGAAGTGAAAGACGCGCTAGCCGCTGGCAGCGCCTGGCACCGCTGGGGTCCCGATGACGAACGTGGTGCGCTGAACACCATCACGCCGGCGCATGTGCGTCGCGCCACGGCGCTGGTGCGAACGGGAACGGTACTGCGGCTTGCGCAGCTGCTGTCGCCCAAGACACCCGTGCCGTCCCATCGCTGCGGGCTGCAGCACTTCATGGGCCGCGACGGGGGTGACTATGCAGCCGGCGCGAAAAGGCCCGGTGGCTTCCAATTTGCCGAAGACACCGTGGTGATGCCGCTTCACATTGGTACGCATGTTGATGCGCTCTGCCACGCGTGGTACGACGACCGCCTCTATAACGGCTACCTGGGGAGCACGCTTCGCAGCACCACGGGCGCAGCGCGTCTCGGTGTGGACAAGATGCCACCGGTCGTCACCCGCGGCGTGCTGCTCGATCTGGTCCGCCTCAAGGGCCGCCTGCTCCACGATGGCGAGGTCATCACGCGGGCCGACCTGGAAGATGCAGCGAGCGCGATCGGCATTCATCTCGAACCGGGCGATGCGGTGCTGCTTCGCACGGGCTGGCTGGAGGCGCAAAAAACAGTGGCGAATCCGTCCTTCAACACTGAACCCGGCATCGACCTCGATGCAGCACAGTGGCTCGTCGAGCAGGATGTCGCGCTGGTGGGTGCCGACAATTTCGCGGTGGAAGTCCTGCCCTTTGCCGACGGCACCGTATTCCCAGTGCATCAGTGTCTGATCCGTGACTACGGGATTCCGCTTCTGGAAGGCCTGATGCTCGACCCCCTGGTGGAGAGCGGTCGTCATACGTTCATGTTCGTGGCAAGCGCACTGCCTATCGTGGGCGCCACCGGCTCTCCTCTGTCGCCCGTCGCGATTCTCTAAGACCGATCATGGCCGCCACCAAACGTCCGCTGGATGGCATTCGCGTGCTGGAGATCGCCTCGATGATCTTCGGCCCGCTCGCTGGGCAATACCTGGGTGACATGGGCGCCGAGGTGATCAAGCTCGAGCCACCCGAGGGGGACCTCACCCGCGCGATCGGCCCGCGCCGCTCTGCCAGGATGGGTTCGTTTTTCCTTACCTCGAACCGCAACAAGCGAAGCATTGTGGTCGATCTCAAGCGCGCCGAAGGCCGGCAGATTCTTGACCGACTGGTCGCGCAGAGCGATGTGCTGCTGCACTCGCTCCGAACGCCCGCAGCAAAGCGGCTCGGATTGGATTACACGCTCCTCGCAAAGGCCCAACCCAGCCTCATCTACTGTCATGTCACGGGCTACGCCGATCACGGCCCCTACGGCGGACGACCCGCTTATGACGACATCATCCAGGCCGCCTCGGGGCTCGCGCGTCTGCAGGCCGTGGTGGCGGGCGAACCCCGCTTCATCCCCACCATCGTGGCCGACAAGATCAGTGGCGTACATGCCGCCTATGCGATCGTGCTTGCGCTCATGCACCGGCTTCGCACCGGTGAGGGTCAGCAGGTGGATGTGTCCATGTTCGAAACACTTGCCGCCTTCAACATGATGGAGCACCAGTGGGGTCACACGTTTGAGCCACCCATTGCACCCATGGGCTATGAGCCGGTTGCGAAGGCTGTCCGCAGGCCCTATCGAACGCGGGACGGACATCTCGCACTCCTGCCCTATACCGACGCGCACTGGCACCGGTTCTTTGCGATTGCCGGCGCACCCCAGGTGATGTCCGATCCGCGCTTCGCAAGCTTTGCCGCGCGTCAGCGGAATTTTCGCGAGGTGTGGGACGAGGTCGAACGACAGGTAGCCCAGAAAACCAACGCTGAATGGCTGACACTGCTGACCCCCGAGGACATTCCGTTTTCGGTCGTAAACAGCCTCGAGGATCTGGTGGCCGACCCGCATCTGCACGCCATCGGTTTCTGGAGCGTAGAGGAGCATCCCACCGAGGGCCTCCTTCGCATACCCATGAATCCGCTGCGGCTCAGCGCGTCCCCACCAGCATTACGCCGCCTGCCGCCCGCGCTGGGCGAACACAGTGTCGAGATCCTGCGCGAATGCGGCTTTGATGCCGCCACCATCGCCAGTTTTACCGAACCGGGCGGCATCTGCGCCGCCGAACCTGTCAGAGCATCATGATTCCACGTACCCTGTTTGATGCCGATCACGAGGTCTTCCGAACCACCGTGCAGCGCTTCATCGCCGAGCACGTCACGCCCCACCATGCCCAATGGGAAAAGGAAGGTGAAGTGCCGCGCGAACTGTGGCGCGAGGCAGCACAGGCCGGTCTTCTGTGCTGCAACGTGTCAACCGACTATGGCGGCATGGGAGGCGACTTTCTGCATAGCACCATCCTGATCGAGGAATTCGCGCGCGCCGGTGCCACGGGTCCCACGTTCTACCTGCATTCCGACATCGTTGCCCCCTATCTGGTGGACTTCGGTACCGAGGAACAGAAACGCACCTGGCTCCCGCGGATGGCATCAGGCGAAGTGGTGTGCGCACTGGGGATGAGCGAGCCCTCTGGTGGTAGCGATGTGCAGGCGATGCGCACCCAGGCGATCCGCGATGGCGATCATTACGTGATCAACGGCCAGAAGGTTTTCATCACCAACGGTCACTGCGCAGACCTGCTGCTTCTCGCCTGTAAAACCGACCCGAAGGCCCGCGGCAAGGGGGTGAGCCTGATCCTGGTTGAAACCAATCGGCCAGGCTTTACCCGCGGCAGGCGGCTCGAAAAAATCGGCTGCAAGGCCCAGGACACCGCCGAGCTGTTTTTTTCTGACCTGCGTGTTCCGGTCACTCATCGACTGGGCGGCGAGGGCGAAGGTTTTGCCATGCTGATGACGCAGCTTGCACAGGAGCGGCTGATTCAGGCGATCCGCGCAGTGGCAAGCAGCGAGGCCGCCATCATGTGGACTCGAGACTACGCCGTGGGCCGCGAAATGTTTGGTCAAACGCTCGCCGATTTTCAGAACACCCGCTTTCAGCTGGCTGAACTCCACGCCGAGGTCCTCGCACAGCGTGTCTTCGTAGACCGCGCGATCGAGCTTCACCTGAGAGGCGCGCTCGACGCGACCGATGCGGCTGCGGCCAAGCTCACCACCACCGAGCTGCAGGGGCGGGTGATGGATCGTTGTCTTCAGCTTTTTGGCGGCTGGGGCTATATGTGGGAATACCCCATCGCGCGCGCTTATGCCGATGCGCGAATGTGCCGGATCGGCGGCGGTAGCGCCGAGGTGATGAAACAGATCATTGGTAACGCGCTTTTGCCGCGGGTCAAAAAGCCATCCTGATGGAGCAGCCATGAACGCGCCCACCGATTGCGCGCCTGCGACGGCGGCGGCTGGCACCGACCAGCTCGCCCTCGCGGTGGTCCGTGGCCTCACCGCCCTGATCAAAGCCAAAATGCCTCATGCGCACGATATCCGCCTGGAGCGTCTGATGCGCTCGGCAGGAGGGTTGTCTCGGGAAAACTGGCGCCTCGATGCCTCATGGGTCGACGCGCGCGGCGCGCACTCGCATGAACTGATGCTGATGCGAGATGCCTCAGGCACGCTCCTCGAGACGGAACGCGATCGCGAGTTTGCAGTGCTGTCAGCCCTCGCGCACAGCGATGTGCCCGCACCCCGCGTGCATTGGGCTGACCCCGACGGACGCTATCTTGGCGCCCCGTCAATCGTCATGGACCGTGTCCCTGGCCATTGCGACTACCTGGTACTGAACGGCGCTGCCCCCCTCGAGGCGCGACTTGCGCTTGCCCGCCGGTTTCTGGACGTACTCGCGCGGATTCACGCGTTCAACTGGCGAGCCACCGGGTTGGGCGCAAGTCTGGGCGAACCGCAGGGCAAGCCTTCATCGGTTGAACTCGCGCACTGGTCGGACACCTATCAGCGCGTGCGGCTTGAGCCACACCCTGAGCTCGACTATATCCATGCGTGGCTGTCAGCACACGCCCCTGAGGCCGAGGACGTAGTTCTGGTTCATGGCGATTTCAAGCCCGGTAACGCCCTGGTCGACGGAGGCCACATCACCGCGAAGCTCGACTGGGAAACCGCGCATCTGGGTGACCCGCTGGAAGATCTGGGCTGGATCACCAATCCAGTGCGGCGTCGCGAGCATCAGATCGCCGGTCACTGGGAGCGCGAACAGATCGTGACTGCCTATCGAGCGATCACGGGCAGGGCGGTCAACGATGATCACCTCATCTGGTGGAATGTGTTCTCGAACTGGAAGCTTGCCGTGATTCAGCTCACCGCCATCGCTGAATTTGTCGCCGGCCGGTATGACCGCGTATTCCAGACACCCGCCTGGCTTTACCGACCCATGTTCCAGATGATGGAGCGCGCCTCATGAGGCCCGATATCGGCGAGCAGCTTCAGGGTACCTGCCGGATTCTTGAGCAGGTGGTCGCCCCCTGCGTGGGGGATCCGTTCGCGCGTACGATCCTCGATAATCTGGTGGCCAATCTGCGAATGCTCACCGGCGCGCTGCCGGCAGTGGCCAAGTTTCTTCGCGCCGACAACCAGGCAAGCGCTGAACTGCTCGCGACGCTACAGCCGGCCGTGTCGCCCGAACTCGCGCGGCAGATTGCCGTCGCGCTGGCGCAGCCTGAGCCCGACCCCGCCAACAGCCAGGCCCTGGACGCGAGAAACACCGCGCTTCGCGAGCTTCTGTCGGATGCCGTCTGCTCGCCCTGTCTCGAGCCCTCTCACCACCAGGCGATTCGCCGTCACCTGAGCGAACGAGCCGCCGGGGTGCCGATGCGCTATGTCCCCACGGTGGCTGCAAAGCCCGCTGCCAACCCACCCACCATCACCTCGTAGTGCCATGCTGACTCCACTTGACGACACCCTCTGGCATCAGTTGCCGACCACCTTCGACCATGTTTGGACCAGCGATCCGCGTTTCTTTGATCGCTACTGGTTTGCAATCTACTCGGGCGACGGCCGCGTCGCGCTCCAGGTCACGATGGGCGCTTATCGCAACATGAATGTGCTGGATGGCGGGGTGGTGGCCGTCGTGGGCAACAGGCAGACCAACCTGCGGGTATCACGGTCGCTCAACGGCAGCGTCGAAACGGTTTGCGGCCCGCTCCGAATCCGTCCAATCGAGCCGCTCAAATCATTCGAGATCGAGATTGCACCGGGCGATCACTCGCCGTATGGCCGGATTGTATGGGAGTGCGTGGAACCCGCCCGCGAGGAGCACCCGCACTATGAACGCCTGCATGGACGCACCGTCGAAGACTATCGGCGATTTGATCAGATCGGCGTGGCAAGCGGCGAACTGGTGGTGGGCAGCGAACGTATTAGCTTTGATCGCTGGTGGTCCTGCCGGGACCACTCCTGGGGCGTGCGGCGCGGCATGGGAGTTCCGGAGCCCGTCACCGGCCCGCGCACGCCGCTCACCGAAAAAGGTCATGTGATGTCGTTTCTGTTTTTCTCGACCGACACCATGAGCGGGCATCTGCTTTTTTCAGGCCGCGGCGACGACCCGCCCTACACCACCGGCACCGTCACCGAGCGCGATACCGAAGCGGTGCATCATGCCCAGTCGATTGCGCTTGCCGTGGCGCTGCATGAAGGGACCCGCCGCTTTCGTTCGGCCACCGTGACCGTCACCTTCACCGGCGGCCGCGTACTGAGGCTCTCGCTCGATGCGCAGGGTGCGGCCATCGCCATGCAGGGGCTGGGCTACAGCGGCGGCTGGCAGGACGGAAAGGGGCTGGGCGCCTGGCGTGGGGAGAAGGTCCTGGAAACCGATGTCTGGGACGTTTCACACCCATCGCGTATCGTCTATCCGGATGGCACCCACAAAGAGCACTGGCATCGTATTCAACCGGTTGGCGTGCGTGCCGATTTTTCAGGCGCGGTGAGCCATGGCACCGGTAGCATGACGCTCACCATTGCCGGGCGACTCCCGGAACACCTTCAACTCACCGCAGCCGGCGCGGGCCACGCCGGGTCCGTTTCCTGACCAGAGAGCGTCTCGCATGAGTCTGTCCAATCGGAGCGGTATCACCGGTATCGGTGAAACTGCTTACACCCGACACTCCACCCGCAGCGCCTTTCAGCTGCAAATCGAGGCCTCCCTCAAGGCGATTACCGATGCGGGGCTCCAACCTAAAGACATCGATGGTGTGATCCCGATCGGCATCGTAAGCGGTACCGCCGATGACTTCATCGAAAATTTTGGGATCCCTGACCTGCGCTTTTCAGCCGTCATTCCTCATGGGGGCGCAAGTCCGGTGATGGCCCTGCAAGCTGCAGCTGCAGCGATTGCCGCTGGTATCTGCCATCACGTGCTGATCACCTTCGGGCGCAACATCAGCGCCATGGCGGGCAGCAACAAGGCGGGCGCCCGCATTCACACGATGCCGCAATTCCACTATGTGACCGAGTTTGAGCACCCGATGGGTGCAAGCGCCCCCGCGCAGCTCTATGCGCCAATGGCCCGTCGGCATATGGAACGCTATGGCACCACCGTAGAGCAATTCGGCGAGGTGGCGGTCGCGTGTCGCGAGCACGCCATCCTGAATGGCAACGCCCTCATGACCAAGCCCATTACCCTTGACGATCACCGTGCCTCGCGGATGATCGCAGATCCCTTCCGGCTGCTCGACTGCAGTCTGGAAAGCGATGGCGGCGCGGCTGTGGTGGTGAGCAGTGCGGAGCGGGCGCTCGACACCCGACATCGCCGAGTGCTGATCGCAGGTGTCGCGGCCGGACACCCTGATTCACCAGGCTCCATCACGCAACGCCCCGACATCACGAGCCTTGGCATTGCCAAGGCGGCGCCGCGCGCCTTTGCCATGGCAGGTGTCACGCACGACGATATCGACGTGGCTGAAATCTACGACTGCTTCACCTACGCGGTCATCCGGCAGATCGAAGACATGGGCTTCTGCAAGCGCGGCGAGGGTGGGCCCTTTGTCTCGGGTGGCCGGCTTAAGCTTGGCGGCGCGCTGCCCACCAACACCCACGGCGGGCTCCTGTCGCAGGCACATGTGTGGGGGCTCAACCATGTGGTGGAGCTTACGCGCCAGTTGCGCGGTGATGGCGGTGCCGCACAGGTGCACCATGCGGAGATCGGGCTCGTCACCGGCTACGGAGATCTGGGTGATGGCGCAATTGCCATCCTGCGCAGGGAGTAACACTCGTGAATGACATTGCCACACGTCCGCCGCAACTGCCCACCGATTTGTCGCGCCCGTTCTGGGAAGCCGCTCTGGCGGGCCGGCTGGTGTTGCAACAGTGCGCCAACTGCGGGGTTCTGCGCCACTATCCACGCCTTCTGTGCAGCCTCTGCCATTCTGAGGCGGTCACCTGGCGCGAGGCGAGCCGTCGGGGCCGGATCCACAGCTGGACCGTTGCCCATCATCCCTATCATCCCTCCTTCCGAGCCGAGGTCCCCTACACGCTGGTGACCGTCGATCTGGAAGAAGGACCGCGCGCGCTGGGCCGTTGGGTGGGTGACACGCCAGTGCTGGACGAACCCGTGATGGGCCGGTTCGAGCACCGCGACGGCGGTGTCGATCTGGTCTTTGAAAAGGCCTGATCCACGCAGCCGGCTGCAGAACAGTGCAGCGCCAGCAACGCCATAGCTGGTCTGCGGCGGCGCGCGTACGGGTTCCGGTGCGGGACCCGATTCGTACCGGCTACACTGTCGCGGAGACCTTACTCAAACTCCGCCGCGAGCATCGCACGGTTGCGTAGTCGCAGGCCCATCTGCTTGTCGTGAGCGAGCGCGGATCCCTCGTCAACGCCATTGCAGGCGTCGAACGGGAAGCGGAGTGCGAGAGATGTGTACTCGGCCAACGCTCCCAGGATTTCGCTTCGTGACCACTGACCCTCGACTGACTTCACTTCTCCCCTTGCTTCGATGGCTGGGCTATGGCGGCCTGATTCCGTTTGCGGCTCTCGCTGCAGGCGGTCTGCTATTGCGCGACCCCGCTTCCAGAGCCCAGTGCCTGCTCCTGCTTCAGGTCTATGGGCTGTCAATCATCAGCTTCGTGGGTGCGGTGTCGTGGGGTATCGCATTGATGGCCAGCCAGCATGCCGACAGTCTGCGGCAGCGGCTCTTTCTCTGGAGCGTCGTGCCGTCGCTCGTCGGCTGTGCAAGCTTTCTGATGCCACCCGCCGCTGGCTGCCTGCTCCTGGCTGCCACCGCCGCGCTCGCGTTCATGGTCGATGTGCGACACCTCGCGGCGTTGGGATTACCGGCCGAGTGGCGCAGGCTCAGGCTCCACCTGACTGCCGGCGCAATCGTCTCGCTGATTGCGGGCGCGCTGGCCGCACGCGGGCTGGCGGGTTAACGGGGCGGTCGGGCGCGTGCCAACCCGACCGCAGCAACCCAGCCGCCCGGCCTGACGCTTCGCGTTACCAGGGGATCACCTTCCCCCGATAGTCGACAAACCGCGCACCGGGCCCGGGCTCCATCGCATCGAGCGCGGCAAGAAGCCCCTGCGCGGCCTCGTCGGGCGGCACCGTATCGGTGGCGGCTGACACGAAGCGCTGCGATAAAGGCGAACGTACGGTCCCCGGTTGCATGGCTGCCACCACCAGCCCAGGGAGGCGCCGCTGCAGTTCAATCGCCGCAGTCTGTAGCAACATGTTCAGGGCAGCCTTGGAGGCACGATAGCTATACCAGCCACCCAGGCGATTGTCTGAGATGCTGCCCACGCGCGCCGACAGCTTTCCGTAGAGGCAGCGCCCACGGGCAAGGCGCGGCGCGAGCTCGCGAAGCAGCATGAGTGGCCCCACCGCATTGATCTGCATGAGGCGATGAAAATTCTGGGGGTGTACCGCCGACAGCGATTTTTCCGGACCCGCGGGATCGGTACTCAGGATGCCGGTGGCATCGATCACCAGCGACAGGTCACTGGGCAGCGCCGACAATGCCGCGGCAAGCTGGCCAGGATCGTCCAGATCGAACCCAGGATGGGTTGATCGACTGAGCGCAACAACGCCCGCGCAGGCGGGGTCAGCGGCGATTGCCTGGTAAAAAGCCTGGCCAATCGTGCCGGATGCGCCGATCACCAATGCAGTGTATCCATGGGGAAGGGAATGCATGTCACTCGCTCCGCGGGTCAGCCATTCAGCCGCCCGCCTGCGCCTGCCGCTGCAGAACCGCGAGCAGCTTCGCCGCAGGGCGGGAGCGCACCCCCGATTCAGGGAAGATTGCGCGAATACTCACGGCAATGACAGGCGACAACGGACGAAAACTCAACTCGCCAAATTTTCCGCAGCGCTCGATTGCACGGTCAACGAGTGCGAGGCCCATTCCCTGGCTCACCATGAGACAGGCAGCGAGCGACGAACTCGCCTCAATACACACATGCGGCGGTGCATGACCATGCGCGGCGAAAGTCTGTTCGATGAGACGCCCGAGCGGAGTTGAAGGTCCGGTGGAGATCACGTTCCGATTCGCGAGTTCTTCAAGCGCAATGGCGCGTCGGCGCGCAAGCGGATGGTCACGCGGCAGCGCGCACACCATCTGTGATTCGAGGAGCGGACGGCTTTGGAGTGACGCGTCGGTAAAGGGTTCGTAGACCACACCGATATCGGCCTCACGGCGTGCGACCCGTGCCACGGCGAGCATGTTGGGTAGCGAATGAACCGATACCTCGAGCCTGGGGCTGTCCGCCTGCAGCGCCGCGAGCGCCTGCGGCAGCAGGGCACTCACCAGGGTGGGCGGCGCGGCGACCACCAGCCGGCCAGATCGGACATCTCGGAGCTGACGCATCAGCTGCGTAACCGTCTGTACCCGACCAAAAATCTCATTCAACTCGGGCTCGAGCGCGAGTGCCTCCGGCGTGGGATGAAGTCGGCCCCCGACGCGCTCGAACAGGTTCATGCCGAGCTGCAACTCCGCATGTTTGATGATTGCGCTCACAGCAGGTTGCGTGACATGCAGCTCACGAGCAGCACCCGTGATGCTGCCGGCACGCATGACTGCATAAAGCGTTTCCAGCTGTTTGAGTGTCATGGCATAAGATTACCTTATGACGGGGTTTCGATAATTGATTTGCACCCCTCAAAGGTATCGATTCAGACTTCAACACTTCTTTTTCGATCCAACGCAATCATCCTGCCATGTCCCTGACGATCAAACCGCTCGCCGCCCCGCTGGGCGCCGAGGTCACCGGAATCGACCTCCGCCAACCCCAGCCTACAGACGTGCGACAGAAGCTTTACGACGCCTGGGTTGAGCATGCGGTACTGGTCATTCGTGACCAGAAGCTCGAACCCGCAGAATTTCTCGAAGCGGCTCAGATTTTCGGCAAGGCCCTGCAGCAGCAGCTGCGCAAGTTCACCCTGCCCGAGCTCCCGCTGGTCGGCACCATCTCCAGCCGCGACCTGCCGCTGGTTGACGGAAAGCTCCATGTTCGGGGCGAGAACTACCACACCGATCACTCAAACTACCCGGCACCTCCCAAGGCCACCACACTGCATGCAATCAATCTGCCCGATACCGGCGGTGATACGCAGTTTGTCGATGTTCGAAAAGCATTTGACGATCTGCCCCAGACGCTCCGACAAAAGATCGTTTCCCTCCGATCTCCTCATGTCTACGAGGGCAGCCACAGCCCGCGCAAGATGACGGCACTGTCCGCCGAGGAGCGTGCAAAGGTTCCTCAGACAAGCCAGCCGCTGGTCATCCGTCATCCCGATAGCGGCCGCCACGCGCTCTACCTCAACACCGGTCGGATGGAAGGCATCGAGGGACTGCCTTCTGACGACGGCTGGGCGCTCATCGACCAGCTCTACCAACACGCCACCCAGTCGCGTTACGAATACCGTCACCGGTGGCGGGCGGGCGACATGGTGATCTGGGATAACCGCAGCGTCATGCACCAGGCCAACGCTGACTACGACCCGGCTCAATATCGCTTCCTGTATCGCATCATGCTCGAGGGGGCACCGCTCCAGGCTGCTGCGTGACCCCTGTCTGACCGAGGGCGCCAACCATCAGGCGTCCCGAAACAAAGCGAGGAGACCCATGGACCGCACCATGATCAGCCGACGAACCGCATTAGCGGTCGTCACATCGCTTGCGACCGGCATCACCGCGCTCGTCGCTGACCCGGCGGCCGCGCAAAGCGATTTCCCATCGCGCCCGATCAAGATGATGGTGCCGTTTACCGCAGGCGGGGGCACCGACATCCTCGCGCGCGCACTCGCCACCAAAATGTCCGAAAACATGAAGCAGTCGGTGGTGGTTGAGAACCGGCCGGGCGGCAACACGCTGCTCGCGACCCAGGTGCTTGCGCGCTCGCCTGCCGATGGCTACACGCTTCTGATGCAGACCAACAACCTCGCCTCCAACCCCACACTGTATGGCGCGAAGGCAGGATTCGATACCGTTCGCGACCTTGCGCCGGTCTCGCTCGTGGCCGGTAACCCCCATGTGCTGGTCGTCACGCCCTCACTTCCCGCCCGCACACTGAAGGACTACCTGGAACTTGGCCGCGCCAGTCCCGAGCGCATCACCTACGGTTCAGCTGGCAGCGGCACGGTGAATCACCTCGCGGCTGAACAGCTCGCGATGCTGGCTGGGGTGAAACTGCTTCACGTGCCCTACAAGGGCAGCGGATCGGTGATGCCTGATCTGCTGGGTGGACAACTGAATTCGCTGTTTGCCGCCATGCCCAATGTTCGCCAGCATATCGAGGCCGGCCGGCTGCGTGCGCTCGCCGTCACCACCCTTAAGCGCTTCCCGGGACTCCCGGACGTGCCCACGGTGGCCGAGTCTGGTTATCCAGGCTTTGATTTTCAGTCCTGGTTTGGTGTCGTTGCCCCAGGCGCTACGCCGCCCGCCATCATTACCCGACTCAACGCCGAGATCCGTCAGGCACTCGCCGATCCGGGTGTGATGGAGCGCCTGGGTAACTACGTGGTCTACGCCTCCTCGCCTGAGGAGTTTTCGGAATTTCTAGGTCGGCAGATCGAGGCGAGCGCGCGTCTGATTAAGACGCTTGGCGTGACCGTCGATTGATTGAAGAGCCACATCACTGTACCCCCGGCGGAACCGCTCCCCGGGCGATACAACGGGGAGCTAGTCATGCGACGTCTTGTATTGAAAGGGCTGGGCGCCTCGCTCATGGGCGCTGTGGGGCCCGTGCAGGCTCAGAGTTCAACCTCATGGCCGTCCCGACCGGTTCGCATGGTGGTGCCATTTTCAACTGGAACGGCAGCCGATCTGGTCGCCCGTGCGCTCGGCACGCGCTTATCCGCCATGTGGGGACAATCGGTCCTGATCGAAAATGTTCAGGGGGCAGGTGGCAATATTGGCGCAGCAACGGTCGCAAAGGCGGCCGCTGACGGCTACACACTTCTGATGGGCGGCATCAACCTTGCCATCAATCCCTCGCTTTATCGCGATATGCAATACGAACTGCAGCGCGATTTTCGACCCATCGCACTGGTAGGTGTCGCGCCGCTCGTGATCGTGGCCAACCCAGGCTTGCCCGCCTCCACGATCCCCGAACTGGTTGCCCTCAGCAAACAGAGCGACAAGCCGATCCTCTACGGCTCAGGGGGCAACGGCAGCATCACGCATCTCGCACTGGAGATGCTGAAAAGTCAGACGGGCGCCGCGCTCTCACACGTGCCCTATAAGGGCATTGCACAGATGATGACCGATGTGATCGGCAATCAGATTCCGCTCGCCTGTCCGGCACTCGCGAGCGCACTAGGCGCAATACAGAGCGGACGAATCAAGGCGCTGGCGGTCACCACCGCGCAGCGCTCCAGCCTGCTCCCCTCGGTCCCCACGGTGCGTGAGGCGGGGATCGCCGACTTTGACGTTTCCGCCTGGAATGGCCTGCTCGCCCCCGCCCGGACCCCGGATGAAGCGGTGACGCGCATTCTGAGTGATGTCGACAGCGTGGTACGCATGCCGGAGTTCGTCGAGGGCCTGCGCAAGCAGGCCCTCGAGCCCGATTTCAGGGGGCCCGAAGCGTTCCGAAGCTTTCTCTCGGGCGAGCTCGAGAAGTGGTCGCGACTGGCCCGCGCCTCAGGCGCCCGGATGGACTGACCCACCTCAAGGGGCTGCGTATGCCAACCACCGCAACGCTTCGTATCGGCGCTGGCTCGAGCTTCGCCGATGACCGGATTGCACCGGCAGTCGATCTCGCCGAACGGGGCGCGATCGACTATCTGGTCTTCGAATGCCTCGCCGAGCGAACCGTGGCGCGCGAAAATCAGACCCGGAGAAAGGATCCGTCCAAGGGCTACACCCCGCGAATGCTCGATCGCCTGGAAGCGGTGCTACCGGCGTGCCTGCGCAATGATGTGAAGATCGTGAGTAACATGGGCGCGGCCAATCCAATCGGCGCAGCCGAACTCGCGCGCGCGCATGCCCGCGACTGCGGTCTCGGCGATATTCACTGCGCAGTGGTCACTGGTGACGATGTATCAGAACTCTTGCGTCGCCAGCCTCAGCTGCGCCTCATGGAGTCGGGTGAGCCGCTCGAATCCCTGCTCCCGGCCATGGTGTCCGCCAACGCCTATCTGGGTGCAGACGCGGTGTGCCGGGCAATCGCCACCGGTGCTCGGCTGGTCCTCACTGGCAGGGTGGCCGACCCCTCGCTCTTTCTCGCGCCCGCGATGCATCACTTCGGCTGGTCGTATAACGACCTGCAGCGCCTGGCCGCAGGCACCGCTGCCGGTCATCTGCTCGAGTGCTGCGCGCAGGTAAGCGGCGGTTGTTTCGGTGATCGCCTGGGCGGTAAGGATGTCCCCGATCTCGCCCGCCTCGGGTTCCCGTTTGCCGATATCGATGCCGAGGGCGGCGTGGTGATCGGTAAGCTCGATGGTACGGGCGGCCGAGTCGACGTGGCCACCTGCACCGAGCAGCTGCTCTACGAAATCCACGACCCGGCTGACTACATCACCCCCGACTGCGTTCTGGATATCACCGCGCTTGACTTGTTTTCAGTTGGAGCAGATCGGGTTCGCATGACTGGCGCTCGCGCGCGTCCGCGCACCCCCACCTACAAAGTCACGGTCGGCTACGACGACGGCTATATTGGCGAGGGCCAGATTTCCTACGCTGGCGAGCATGCACTCGATCGTGCACGCTGGGCGGCTGAAGTCGTGCAACAGCGTCTGGCCGATCGCGGGTTCTCCTATCGGGAGACGCGTGTCGACTACATCGGCATGTCGAGCCTGCACGGCATGGGTAGCGGGCGCGTTGAACCCTATGAGGTGAGGCTTCGCATCGCGATGCGCTGCGATTCCCGAAAAGCGGCCGAAGCGGTGGGCTTTGAAACCCGCGCGCTGCACGTCAATGGTCCGGGGGGTGGCGGTGGCGGCGCCGACCCGGTCGTGAGAGAGGTGCTTGCTGTTCAATCGGTCCTGATTCCGCGCGAGCAGGTGGATCCGCAGGTCCAGATCACGGAGCTTCGCTCATGACAGCGCTTCATCAGATTGCCCACGGGCGCGCGGGCGACAAGGGGAATACCTCCAACATCTCAGTGATCGCATTCGACGCTGCTGGATGGTTGCTCATCCGAGACCGGCTGACTGCCCAGCGTGTGCAGCAGGCCTTCGCGCATATCGCCACCGGGCCTGTGCGCCGCTATGAGTTGCCGCGCCTCAAAGCCCTCAATTTCGTGATCGAGGGCGCCCTCGGTGGCGGAGTGACCCGCTCACTTGCACAAGATGCTCACGGCAAATCACTGAGCAGTCTCATGATGAGTATTGATATCTGATTCTTACCCTCGGGGAGAGTGGCGTGTCCGTTGTTGTTGCCTGCCTGGATAACTGGGCGCCAGCCGTTCGCGAAGTGGTGCGTACGGTTGTCCGTCACCAGACTGAACATGAGCTCGAGCTCTGCTTTGCCAATTCCTATGACGATGCCGAGCAACATGGGCTGATCGAGCGCGCCGACATCGCACTGCCGGGCTGGGCTGCCATCACCGGACCCATGCTTGATCGCGCCCATCGGCTTCGCTTCATTCAGAAGTGGGGCATCGGTGTAGACCGCATCGATGTCAACGCCGTACGGGCGCGAGGTATTCCGCTCGCGATCACGGCGGGGTCGAATGCCGCCCCGGTTGCTGAGTTGGCCATTGCGCTCATGCTGGGGGTTTACCGACGCATTGCACAGGTCGACCGCGCCATGCGGGAGGGGCGTTGGCTGAAGGCGGAAATGCGCGAAGTCTGCTTTCAGATCAGTGGCAAGACGGTTGGCCTGATCGGTTTCGGCAACATCGGCAGAATGCTCGCAAGACGGCTTCGCGGATTCGATTGTGAGGTGATTTATCACGACACGGTTCGTTCGCCCCCCGCGCTCGAGGCGGAGCTTGGGGTGCGCTATGTCGATTTCGCACCATTGATCGAGCAAAGCGATATCGTGAGCCTGCATGCACCGGCCACCCCCGCCACCGAGCACCTCATGAACGCCGACACACTGGCTGCCATGAAGCGGGGCTCAATTCTGATCAACACCGCCCGGGGCGAGCTGATCGACGAGGCGGCGCTCGTGCGCGCACTCAAGAGCGGACACCTGCGCGGGGCGGGCCTGGATACCTTCGCGCAGGAGCCGCCGCCAGCTGACCATCCGCTACTGCAGCTGGACCAGGTGGTGGCCACCCCACATATCGGTGGCGGCGTCTTCGATAACGTTGAAAATGTTGCGCGTCACGCCATTGGAAACATTCTGCGATTTCTGTCCGGCGCGCCCATCGCACCGGCTGATCTGATCGTGTGGCCGGCGCAAGCGGCTGCGTTTGAATCGACGAGGCACTCATGACTTCCTCTCCCGGCGTGACGCCTTCCGGCGTTCGTAATCGGCTGCGCGAGCGCCTGCAGCGAGGCGGACTCGGCCTGGCCATGATCGTCAAGCAGGTGCGATCGGTTGACATCGCACTCGCTGCATCCACCTGCGGCTACGACGCCGTCTATGTCGATCTCGAGCATGCAGTGATCTCGGAATCTGAAGCTGCACAGATTTGCATCACTGCCGCCAATATCGGCATCACACCGCTGGTTCGCGTCCCGGGGCTATCGGCATCGGCAATCACCCGCATCCTCGACGCGGGTGCACTGGGCATCGTGGCACCGCACATCGAGTCTGCCGAGGAAGCCCGCGCGGTGGTCGCAGCCGCGCGTTTCGCACCGTTGGGCGAACGCTCGGTGGCGGGTAGCTGGCCGCATTTTCACTATCAGTCGCTACCGGCCGCGCAGGTCCGAAGCCTGCTCAACGCCAACACGATGGTGGTCTGCATGCTCGAGACGCCGGCAGCGGTGGAGCGCGCCGACGAGATCGCCGCGGTTCCTGGTGTTGATGTTTTGCATATCGGGTCCAATGATCTTTGCGATGCGATGGGCATTCCCGGGCAGTTCGACCATCCCAGGCTCGCACGCGCCTACGACCAGGTGGTCGCCGCCTGCCGGCGTCACGGTAAAACGCCCGGTGCCGGCGGACTGGGTGGCTCGCCTGAGGTGGCTCGGGCAGCAATCGGTCAGGGCATCCGATTTATCACTGCGGGAAATGACTGGGCGTTTCTGATCAGCGCAGCGCGCCAGCGCGCATCCCAGCTGCGCGAACTCGATCCAGACGCGTCCCCCCCCGCCAACAAGGAGGCGAATTAATGCGTGTCGTTGCAGAAGATCTGTGGTTCCCGGAAGGGCCTGTCTGGGTGGGTGATGGCAGTCTGCTGGTGGTTGAGATCAGGCGGCGGACACTTACCCAGATCTGGCTGGATGGGCGCAAGCGAGTGGTTGCCGAATTGGGGGGCGGCCCCAATGGCGCCGCCATCGGGCCCGATGGCCATGCCTACGTCTGCAACAACGGCGGCTTTGCCTTTCGTCAGCGACCCGACGGCCGTTGGGTCACCCACGGCACACCCGATGATTACGACACCGGCCGAATCGAGCGTGTGAACCTCGCCACCGGCAAGGTCGAGCGTCTTTACGATCGCGTCGGCGACAGCAAAATCCGCGGGCCCAATGATCTCTGCTTCGATGCCCACGGCGGCTTCTGGTTCACCGACCCGGGTAAGACCCGACACCGCGACTGGGACCGAGGCAGCGTCTGTTATGCCAAAGCCGATGGATCATCAGTGCGTGAACTGATCTTCCCGATTCATAAGCCCAACGGGGTCGGCCTCTCCCCTGATGGCAAGACGCTCTATGTCGCCGAAACCGAATCCGCCCGCCTGTGGGCCTGGCCGCTCAAGGGGCCAGGTGAGCTGGCCCAGCCGGCCACGGCGTCGCCCGATTCACCGCATGGCAGCCGCCTGGTGTATCAGTGGCCTGGCTATGCGCGCTTCGATTCGCTCGCTGTCGAGGCGGACGGACGGATTGCCGTGGCCACCCTCGATCGCGGCGGAATCACCAGTTGCCACCCCACCGACGGTAGCGCAGACTTCGTACCGGTTCCGGGTGATACGCACATCACCAATGTCTGCTTCGGCGGCGAAGGGCTTCGTAAGGCCTATGTCACCCAGTCCTACGCAGGCCGCCTGGTCGAGATCGACTGGCCTCGCGCCGGTCTCAAGCAATTTCAACTCTGACGGATATGACCATGCATTTTCTCGTGATCAGCACCCCGCGCCCCGAAAAGCCGTCCGAGGCCCGCGCCAATCAGAAGGCATGGTGGGCCTGGCTGGATCCTCTGATTAAAAGCGGTACGGCCAAGCATGTTTATACCAAGCTCGGCCGGGGCGCAGTCATTATTTTTGAAGTCGACTCGCTCGAACGCGTTCATGCGCTCGTCAACCAGTGGCAGGAGTGTGTGCCGGCCACCTTCGAGGTGATGCCGCTTCTCCCCTGGCAGCACCAGGCTGCGATCGCCCAGGCGCAGACCAACCCCATGGCGCTTTAATCCGCCCCGTGGGGCGACCGTCGCGAACGCGCCGCCCCACCCCGCTACACCACCCCGCTGTCCAGTCAACCGGCGCCCTGCTCCAGGCGCCTCACGAATCTCGATCTGGACGCTGGACGTCTCACGGCGAATCCACTACCCTCGGTCCACCTGAGCGGGTTCGTGCGCAAACAGCCCGCTGATCGAGAATAAGCGCCCCGCGTGCACAAACAATACCCGAGGAGGAGTCCCATGAGTTCATCGTTTTCACGTCGCGATGCGCTTCGCGCAAGTGCCGGTATCGCCACCTTTGCGATCGGCGGCAAGGCCATGGCCGCCTGGCCCGATCGCCCCATCACACTGATCGTGCCGTATCCGGCAGGCGGCGGTACCGACATCGTTGCGCGCACGCTCGCGCCCATCATGGAGCGCGAACTCAAGGCCACCATCAATGTCGTGAACCGGGCGGGCGGCGGCGGCGTCACCGGACATGATGCGATCGCCCGCGCTCAGCCTGACGGTTACACCATCGGCATGATCACCAACGACCTGTCTTTCTACACGCATCTGGGCCAGTCAAAACTCACCCACCGCGACTTCACCAAGATCGGCCAGACCAACGAGATTCTGGGCAGCGTCACCGTCAAGGAGGGCGCGCCCTGGAAAACCGTGGGCGAACTGCTGGACACCATCAAGGCGCAGCCGGGCAAATTACGCGGGACCGGCGCCGCGCCCGGGGTCAACTGGCACGTCGGCTTCCTGGGCATGATGGACAGCCTCAAGATGGACCCGCGCTCGGTGGTGTGGGTGCCTGCGCAGGGCGGCACGCTGGGCCATCAGGACGTCGCTGCGGGCGGCTCCGAGTTCTCCACCTCGTCGCTTGCTGAGGCACGCGCACTGCTCGAGGCGAAGAAGGTGCGCACGCTCTGCCTCATGGGCGATGCACGCGCCGAACAGTTCCCCGATATTCCCACTCTCAAAGAGGCCACCGGCTCGGACTGGACCTTCGCCGTGGTGCATGGCATGGGCGGTCCCAAAGGCTTACCGGCAGAGGTCACCGCCCGTCTGAGCGACGCACTCGCCAAAGCGCATGCCAATGCCGATTTCCAGGCCGCTTTGAAGCAGCGCACGATCCGCGCCATCAACCGCAAGGCCGACGCCTGGGAGGCCATCCTGGAGCAGCAGTTGAACACCTACGGGCGCCTGCTGCGCGACGCTGGCCTCGCGCGTGGCTGACCTCGCCCGCCGCCTGGGCACGGCGCTGCCGGTGGCGGCGCTGGGTGTTGCGGCAATCTGGTTTTCGCGCGACTTCCCGCCCGTGCCCGGGCAGGCCTATGGGCCCGCGCTGTTCCCGGCGATTCTCGGCTGGGTGCTCACCGCCTGTTCGCTGGGCGTGGCGCTCCAACCTGCGGGCGAGCGTGCCACCGCGGCAACACCCGGGGGCCGGTTTGCTGCGTCGGTCTACGCACTCGCGCCTGCGGTTCTGCTCCTGGGATGGGAGTCCATCGGCTGGCCAATCCTGTCGTTTGCGCTCGGCACCGCGCTCCTCGCCGTCGGCCGGGTACGCTGGTGGCGGTGCCTGCTGGGCGGCCTGCTGATCGCTGTGCTGACCTGGGTGCTCTTCCCCATGCTGCTTCGCGTGCCGCTGCCACGCGGGCCGCTTCCTTTCATTCCTTACTGATTCCGCGAGGCTTTGGATGGACGCCTTGCTGCGCGCGTTCACGATGGTGGGACAACCCGAGGTGCTGCTCACCATCGTCGTGTCGTCGATCTTCGGCCTGGTGGTGGGCTTCATCCCAGGCCTCACAGCCACGATGGCCACTGCGCTACTCG
This sequence comes from Betaproteobacteria bacterium, assembly GCA_018969885.1. The sequence goes on from JAGWXN010000007.1 coordinate 26,419, forward strand.
TTCCCTTTGCCATGTTCCTCGACCCGGTCTCGGCGATCGCCTCCATCGTGGCAGCCACTGCCATGGCGATCTTCGCTGGCGACATTCCGGGCACGCTGCTGCGGTTGCCAGGCACGCCCGCCTCCGCCGCGTACGTTGACCAGTCTTATCGGCTCGCAATGGCCGGACGCGCCGGGGAGATCCTGGGCATCAATGTCGTGTTTTCCGCGCTGGGCGGCATCTTCGGCACGATCGTGCTGGTGACCGCCGCACCTCTCCTCGCCGACTACGCATTACAGCTGTCTTCATTCGAGTTTTTCTGGCTTGCCATCCTGGGCTTATCCTGCGCTGTGTTTGTGGTGGGCGACAACGTGGCGAAGGGCCTCGCCGCCCTCGCTTTTGGACTCCTGCTCGCCACGGTAGGGCGCGACTACACCTCAGGCTTTCCCAGATTTACGTTCGACGAAGCCGATCTGCTGGACGGCATTCCATTTGTTCCCGCATTGATCGGCTTTTTCGCACTGCCGGAGATTCTTCGGACCATGCTGGGCGGTGCATCGGCGCGAGGGCAGCCCATCACGCAGGCAGGCAGCATCTTTTCCGGCATGCTGCGCGCGGTCTGGCACTGGCGCTGGAATTTCATCCGGTCCAGCGCACTCGGCACTGCGGTCGGCGCGCTGCCAGGGGCGGGCGCCGACACCGCGGCCTGGACCGCCTACGCGGTATCGAAGAAGCTCACGCGTGATCCCCATGCCTGGGAGCGGGACAGCGTGGAGGGTATTGTGGATTCCACCAGCGCCAATAACGCCGCGTTGTCAGGCGCCTGGATTCCAGCGTTGGTCTTCGCCATACCTGGCGACACCATCACCGCTATCGCGATTGCAGTGCTTTATCTCAAGAACGTCACGCCCGGGCCCTCGATATTTCTTGAAAACGCGCACGTGCTCTACGCGGTGTTCACCACGTTTTTCATCGCCAACCTGCTCATGATTCCCCTTGGCTGGATTGCGATTCGCGTGGCGATCCCCATTCTGAAAATGCCGCGTCAGGTCCTGATGGCGCCCCTCCTGCTCTTTGCCTGCGTGGGGGCTTACGCCGTCGATAACAATGTGTTTGGTATCGGCGTGATGCTGATCTGCGGTCTGGTGGGTTACTGGATGGAGCACCACGGTTACCCGGTGGGCCCGGTGGTACTGGGCATGGTGATGGGACGTCTGGTCGAAGAACATCTGATGACCTCGCTTATCAAGGTACAGGGTGATCTCACGCGGTTTTTCGAGCGGCCGATTGCCACCGCGCTCGCGGTGTTCACGCTGATTGTCTGGCTGCTGCCGCTCGCGCGGTGGGTGGGAAAGCGACTACGGCGTTCGTCCCACTCGAGTTCCGCAGGCTCGGGTTGAAGGAGCAAGATCCTTGCACACTCATTCCGACGCGACGCTTGTCGCAGCGCAGGTCTCTGGGGCAGAAAACATCGCGGTCATTGATGCCCACCATCACATCTGGGACCTGGATGCCAATGACCACCCCTGGCTGCGCGACGAGCCGCCCCCGGCTTTTCGCTATGGTGACAGCCGACCCTTGCGACGCAACTATCTGCCTGCGCACTACCGCGCTGATGCAGCGGAATTCAATATCGTGGCGACGGTCTACATGGAGGCCGAACACAACCCGGCTGACCCGCTTCGTGAAACCCGCTGGGTGCATCAGGTCGCCGAACGCGACGGCCTGCCGCAGGCCATGGCAGCGGCTGCGTTTTTCGACCGCGACGACGCACGCGACATCATCTTCGCTCAGGCAGCCTGGCCTCTGGTCAGGAGCATCCGTCACAAGCCGCGTGGGGTAGCGCACCCGGAGGACTACACCGCCGGGCACCAGATCGCCGGATCGATGCGCTGTCCGCGCTGGCGCTTGGGCTACCGTCATCTGGTTGAAAGCGGCCTTCATTTCGAACTGCAGACCCCCTGGTGGCATCTGGATGACGCCTGCGAACTCGCCGCCGAATTTCCGGGCACGCTCATCATCCTCAACCACCTGGGGCTGCCCGCCGACCGAAGCCAGGCGGCGTTACAGGCCTGGCAGGCGGCGATGTCGCGACTCGCCCAGGCGCCGAATATCCGGGTCAAGCTCTCGGGCATCTGCGTGCCGGGTGCACGATGGACGCCAGAACTCAATGGCTGGATCGTGCGCGAAGCCATCCGCCTGTTCGGCGCAGGGCGTTGCATGTGGGCGAGCAATTTCCCCGTTGACGGCTTGGTGGCGAGCTACGCCGACATCCTGAGTGCGATGTTTGAAATCACCCGTGACCTCGCGCCTGCCGATCGTGCTCGAATCTTCAGCGGCACAGCGGCCGAGGTGTACCGACTGTAGCGACGCGCGCGGGCGGACTTGCCCGCGCCGATCAGATTGCCTTGGCCGCCCGCACAGCAATCGCCGAGCCGCGCTCCACCAGCATGCACCACAGGGACAGTGCGCGATCGCCCAGCGTGACTGGCTGCCCCGCCTGGTCAGTCAGACCCGGAGCCCTGTGATCGTCGAGCGCGCGCGTTGCATCGTCGCGATGCCGGCATTCGTCATTCCGAAAGGACACCAGGAGCGCCAGCAGCTCGCGCAGCCGCTCATCCTTCGAACCGGGGTTCTCGGGTGCGCACCACCCGGTGCTGCAATCGTGGCGCGCTGCCGCGGAAGCGGACATGTCGCCGATCCGGGCATCGATCAACAGCTGAAGTGTCTCGATCTGTTCGAGGTAATGACGGTCAACAAACCGCTCGACTGCGGCGATCGTCGCGAGCGTCCACCGCCGCCCCCCCAGCGCTGCAACCGCCCCCGTGACTGCACCGGCAATCCGCCAGAGCACCAGCAGCCGACTGCGATGGCGCCACGGCAGCAGCGTGTTGAAAGCGTCCAGATGCTCGCGTTCCTGTGCAGCATGCTCCAGAAGAAGCGGGCGCAGACCAGGGTCGCGTTGCAGGGCAAGCATCGTCCGGTAGATCCACACCGCGCCGGTCTCGCCAGCATGGTCTGAGCGAAGCGCCGGAATCATCTGAGCCGGAAGCTGCCCCTCACGCACCCGATGACGAACAAACGCTTGCAGGCGAGGTCGTATCCGAAGAAACATCGCGTACACGGTATCCATCACCCAGAGGCCTCCGGGCAGTCTGCCGATCAGCGCAAGCAGTCGCCACGGTCGCCCGAGTCGCGACCAGAGCAGCGCGAAGGCCGGCGCTCCATGCAGCCAGCGCCCTTCGCTGCTGAACACATGGAAGCGCCGCATGAGGGTTGCCGGGTCGGGGCGATAGCCCGCCCGGTCGCCAGGAATGTTCAGTCCGGGCTGCGACAGGTTGTTCCAGTCAATGTCGGCGGGAGACTGTCTTCGATAGACCGCCACCTCGCGGACACACATGGGACAGGACCCGTCGAAAAAAACGCTGAGAGTCGGTCGCATGCGAAAGAGGATAGCGCGGGCCGCAGAGCACGGGTCCGTCAAACATCCTCTGTCAGGAGGGTCAATCGGCGGACCGGGCTTCCGGCGATCGCGCGACGCCGAGCCTGGCGGGGTCAGCCCAGCCTGGGGAACAGCTTGAGGGCGTTACCTCGGTCGATCGCCTGCCGTTCGGTCGGGCTGAGGGCGTAGCGATCGAGCAACTCAGCAAAGTGCGCGCCGCGCTCGACAGGCGCGTACGGATAGTCGCTACCGAAGAACACATGATCCGGTTGGGCGAACGCCAGAAGCGCAGGCAGCGCGTAATGGCTGCTGCTGAGCGCAGTGTCATAGTAAAAGCGGCGCAGGCGTTCAATGCCGTGGGCGTAGTCGTTATGGGCTGAACAGGTTCGTGCGATTCGCTCGGCTGCAAAGGGCACGAAGCCCCCCGCATGCGACAGAATGATGCGGACATTTGGGAATCGCTCTAGCCATCCTGACCGGGCGATATTGATGGCGGCGCGTGTGGTGTCGAGCAAAAAATCGGCTGCGAACGGCGGAATGCCGGGTACCGGCGGTGCAGGCAGCTGTGAAGGATGAACGAACACCACCGCATGCCGACGATCGAGCTCTTCAAAGAGGGGTTCGATCGATGGATCGCCCAGGTAGACCCCATTCACATTCGCAAGCAGTACAACGCCATCGGCATGCAGTACATCGAAGGCATGGGCGAGCTCGGCGAGCGCACCGTCAATGTCAGGCAGCGTGAGCGTAGCGAAAAAACCGAACCGCTTGGGAGCAGCCGCAACCTGGGCCGCAGCGAACTCATTGACCGAACGCGCCATGGCACGCGCTTTGGCTGCATCGCCCAGATGGACACCGGGTGTGGACACCGACAAAACGCCCGCCGCAATGCCCAGTCGCTCCATCATCGAGAAGGCACCCTCGCGGGTCCAATCGGGTATCTCGCGTCCACCGGCATCGATACCCAGAGCGCGTAGCCATTTCGCATAGTCGGGCGGCACCACATGCAGATGCGTATCGATCCTGTTGGGAGATTGCATAAAGCGTGATCCTTCCGGCACGTATTCAGTTATTCAGGCTGAATCCCGGCGCGCTGAACCGCTTCAGCCCAGCGGGTTTTTTCCCGGTTCAGAAAGGCGATCGCGTCCTCAACCGACCCCCCCACCGGATAGGCGGCTGAGGTCTGCAATTTTTTCTGCATATCCTCCGAGGCAAGCGCCGAATTGACCGCAGCGTTCAACGCGTGGACCCGTTCAGGCGACGTACCCCGCTTTGCGAACAGCATGAACCAGCCGGTGGCTTCGAACCCCGGTACGGCGTCGCGTACGAGTGGTAACCCTTCAAAGCCGGGAAGCACACGTGAGGCAGCAACCCCCAGTGCGGTGAGCCGCCCGGACCTGACCAGCGGCAACAGCGGCGAAATACCGTCTACCGAGACCTGCGAGTCTCCACTGACAATCGCCTGGATGGCCTGCGCGCTCGAGCCCATCGGCACCATGTGAAACCGGACGCCACTCGCCATCATCAGAAGTTCCGCTGCCAGGTGTGGGATCGAACCACGCGCTGGGCTGGAGAGCAGGATGCTGTCGGGCTGCGCTCTCGCCGCTGCGAGCGCATCGGCGAGCGATTTCGGCCCCTTGCCGGGATGCGCTACAAAAAACATGGGCGTTTCAGCGACCACGGCGACAGGCACCATGTCACGAGCCAGATCGTAATGGGCGGCCTTGTAAGTAACGGGCGTAGTCGTGACAACCGCCGCCTGCGCGAGCAGCAACGCATCCGCCGATGCGTGTGAACGCGCAGCATTGACCGCAACGATCCCGCCGCCACCGCCTCGATTCTCGATGATCACGGCTGCACTCAGTCGGGCACGCAGTTCATCGCCGAGCAGCCGCGCAACGATATCAGGCGCACTCCCGGGGCCGGACGGCACCACGATGGGCAGGGTGGGGGCTTGCGCCGACTGCGCGGCAGCCGTGCTTGGAAACAGAACCACTGGAACTAGAAAAGCCAGGGTCCGGAGATAAAGAACCGCACTGCGCATCCGCTTTCTCCTCGCTACCCGACCTGATCGTCGCCGGACCCGGCAGCGTGTAATGGTCTAGTAGCCTCCGCCCGCATCGATAATCGACCCTGTCACGTAGGACGCCGCCTCCGACAGCAGCCAAACGACAGCAGCCGCCACTTCGCTGGGATGCCCCATGCGCCGCATCGGGATCACCTGCTTCATCCGCTCCATGAGCTCAGGCGGATTCGCCGCATGAATTTCGGTGTCGATGACGCCCGGGCGCACCGCATTGACCCGAACTCCGTCGGCCGCCACTTCCTTGGCTAGTCCGAGGGTCATCGTATCCAAGGCCGCTTTAGAGGCCGCGTAATGCACCCAAAAATTGGGCGAACCACTTCGGGACGCCGCGGACGACACGTTGACGATGCTGCCTCCCGCCCCGCCGCGAGAACGCGCCATTCGACGAACCGCCTCGCGCGCGCACAGAAACGCACCCACCGTATTCAGTGTAAACACCGCGTTGAGCTGGTCGGCGCTGACATTCATGACGGTGCTTTGCCCGCCCGTCATGCCCGCGTTGTTCACCAATCCCACCAGTTGCCCTTCGCGGTCCGCCGCCTCGAAGCATCGGAGGATGTCGTCTTCTCGACCGACGTCGGCGCACACGGCAACCGCATGACCGCCGTCGCGCCGGATCTCGCTCACCAGCGCTTCGGCGTCACGATGCCGGCTTTGATAGACCACCACGGGAACGCGTCCATCATGCGCAACACCCCG
>JAGWXN010000205.1 GCA_018969885.1 Betaproteobacteria bacterium
TGTAGGTGGAAAAAAGAAAGCCAAGCCTGGCTTCCAACCTGAGTGAATCCGGGCTGATTCGAAGCACGCCCGAGAGACCGCTTCGGGAAAACACCAGATCATTACCGTTCCAGTGTGAATCGACGCCGTAGTCGGTCCGCATCTCATCGGCCAGTCGCTGCGTGACTGCTCGCGCCGCCTCGAGCCCGAGGGCGTGCGGGCGCTCGAAGATGAGCTCGGCCATCAGCGGCTGACCCGCGTGGGAAGCGGATTGCCCGCGGCGAAAGCGAGCAGGTTTTCCGCAGCAAGCATGGCCATCCCCACTCGCGAACTGCGCGTGGCACTCCCGATATGCGGCGTGAGGGCGACGTTGGGAAGCGTAAGCAGCGCCGGGTCGAGCGCGGGTTCGTTTTCAAACACATCCAGCCCGGCGGCCGCTGGCCGACCCGCGCGAAGCGCCCGCGCAAGCGCAGCATCGTCAACCACGCCGCCCCGCGCGATGTTGACCAGCGTGGCGCCGGGTTTCATCCGCGCGAGCTCGCGTTCGCCAATCAGATGATGCGTGGCCGGACTATAGGGCACAACCAGCACCACGTGATCAGCGCGCTCGAGCAACTGCTCAAGCGCCACCCGCTCTGCGCCCAGTTCACCCTCATTGGCCGCAGGGCTCCGGTTGGTGTAGAGCACCTTCATTTCAAAGCCGCGGGCCCGCCGGGCAATTGCGGATCCGATCCGGCCCATGCCCACGATACCCAGCGTTGAGCGCCATACGTCTGCGCCCAGAAACTGATCGAACGCCCAGCGCTTCCAGTGCCCGGCACGAAGCCAGTGCTCAGACTCACAGACCCGGCGTGCTGCCGACATGAGAAGTGCCCACGCCATGTCGGCTGTGGCCTCGTTCAGCACATCGGGCGTGTTGGTGACCAAGACGCCGCGCGCCATGCAGGCATTGAGATCGATGTGGTTGAAGCCAACCGACCCGGTGGCGACCATGGCGAGCCGGGGCGCTGCGGCGAGCAGATCGGCGTCGACCCGATCGGACGTAACCACGAACAGCGCGTCTTTGTCGGCGACCCGTGCGAGCAGTTCCGCGCGCGACCACTCGGCGTCCGTCTGATTGGATTCCACCTCGAAGTGAGGCAGCAGGCGCGCGAGGACCTCGTCAAAGATTTGCCGGGTGATGAGCAGTTTGGGCTTCATGGCCTGGGCGAAGGAACAGGATCTGCCGATCATACCGCCCGAGGAGGCTGCGGACCGGCAGAGACCGCTCAGGCCGCTACGTATCGCCGGATCATCTCGGCGCTCTCCCGCCAGTGTGTCTCGAGTGCCGCCTGAGCAGCCAGATCGCGCGCCAGCACGGCCGACAGCGTGTGACGGTTGGACAGATAAAAATAGCCCTGCGAAGCGATTGACAGGTAGAGCTGCGCCGGATCGACACCCGAACGAAACACGCCAGCGCGCTCACCCCGCTCAATCAAACCACCGAGCAGCCCCACCACCGGCGAGACCAGTTCGCCCAGTTGTGCTGAACGACGCAGGTGCTTCGCCTTGTAGAGGTTTTCGGTATTGAGCAGGCTGATGAATTCGGGATGATCCACATAGTAGCGCCATACAAAACGGCAGAAACGCTCAAGGGCGGCTAAGGGATCCGCCTCATCCAGCCTCAACGCACGCTCGGCCTCGCGAAGCGCCGCATAGACGGACTCGAGCGCGGCGCCAAACAGCTCTTCCTTGCTGCCGAAATAGTAGTAGAGCATGCGCTCACTACTTCGCGCCCGCTGGGCAATTCGCTCACCACGAGCCTCGGAGAGACCATGACGCGCGAATTCGATGACCGCCGCGTTCAGGATGCGCGCGCGGGTGGCCTCGCGGTCGCGACGACGCGGCGCTTCGGCTCGAACGGACTCAGTGCGCAATCACCGGTACCTCAACCGCAGGCGGCGTATTGCGGCTGCGCTGACAGCGCACGATGCCATCAATCATCACCATGCCCACCCCTGGGATGTCACCCAACCGGATGCTGTCCAGCAGATCGGTACCCGCGGAATGCTGTGCCTTGTCCATGAATACGAAGTCAGCGGGCCGACCCACTTCGATCAGGCCCTGAGGCAAGGCGCGCATGCGCGAAATATTGCCGGTGGCAAAGCCGAACACGATCTCGGCAGGGATATCGGCCATGCTCGAGATGAGCGCGATCAGCCGCAGCATGCCCAGTGGCTGTACGCCCGAGCCTGCGGGCGCGTCGGTGCCCAGAATGACGCGGTGGGGGCACTTGAGCTCCATGGCATGACGGGCGGTGAGGATCGCGATCCGTTCGTTACCGTTATGCACGATTTCAAGCGCGCGGCTGCTTTTTTCGCAAAGCGTGCAGACCGACTTGTAAGAAAGCGAGGTGTGGCCGCCGTTCACGTGTCCGATGACATCCGCATCGGCCTCCAGCACCACATGCTCGTCGATCAGCCCCGAGCCCGGAATGGAGGGACCGCCCGTGTGGATCGTGCTCTGGATGCCGTGACGACGCGCCCAGCCCACCATCTGTGCAGCCTCATCACCCGCTTTGACCGACCCCAGACCGATTTCGCCCAGGAGCCGAACCCCCGCAGCAGCGAGATCGATGAAGTCCTGCTCGACCATGCCTTTTTCAATCACCGGGGCACCGGCCAGCACCCGCACCCCACCGCCCACGCCCGCGGCCCGCATGCCGTCAAACGCCCGCTGTGCGGTGATCGCGAGCGCCTTCACGCCGATGATGTCCTTGGGGCGTCCGGGCAGGTGCACCTCGCCCGCCGAGATCATGGTGGTGACGCCGCCGTGCATGCACGACTCGATCCAGCCCAGCTGATTCTGGCGCGGGGTCCAGTCACCGAACACCGGATGCGTGTGCGAATCGATCAGTCCAGGGGCCACCGCCGTGCCCTGGCAGTCAATGACCCGCTTCGCATCACCGGTATCGCAGTCTTTCTCGCGACCGACGGCCGTGATGACACCGTCATCGATCACGATGGTGTCAGCGTCGAGAATCGGGCGGTCGATGTCGCCCGAGAGCATGAGGCCGACGCGCCGGATCACGACTTTGCCCGACTTCTCGACGATTGCTGCTGTTGCCATGAAAAATTCTCCGCCGAAAGGATTGATTCAGACCTTGCGCCAATGACCGCTGCTACGCTCAGCGCAGACCGTCTTCGCCCTTGATCTCATGCTTTTGCAGACCACCGATGCGAGGGAACGGTCGGCCACTGTCGGTGACCGCCACGGCCACCAGAATTTCCCCTGCACGAGGCGCATCGGCGACCCGCGCCTCGATCGCGTCAAAATGACTGCGAACAAACGCGGCATCCTTATGGCCCAGTGGCACATCGATCGGCGTCCCGGGCCCGCCCGACTTCTTTGCCGACGGCACCAGCGCAGCCCCCTTCTGTACCGCCTTTCTGAGCGGCGCACCGAGCTTGGGATGAAGAATGGCTGCGGCATGCTCGAGTTCGCCCGCCTCGCCCACGATTGCCGCCTTGCCGTAGCTTTCCGCCGCCTCGGGCGCAATGCCCAGCGCCTGCACGCAGCGCTCGCCCAGAAGCCCACCGAGTTCGTCGCCAATGGCGATCAGTTCATCGAGCGATTCGCTGTAGCGACCCGCGTAGGGATTGGTAATCACCGCGATCGCGAGCGCGCGCCGTGTGGGCGGCGACACCTCGCGCCCCATTTCGCGACGCGTTTCCTCAACACTCACGATGAGCTTACGAATTTGTGCGGACATCAGCGTTCTCCCTCTCGGTTCATCCGCGGCCAGGGTGCAGTCCTAAACCGCCAGATATTGCGCGCGGACTTCGTCGTTGGCGCGCAGTTCGTCCATGGATCCCTGAAACCGGATCCGTCCTTTTTCGATGATGTAGGCACGATCGCCCACCTCCTGCGCAAAATGCAGGTTCTGCTCTGACAACAGCACGGCTACGCCCTGACGCTTCAACTCGGCAATCGCGCCCGCCATCTGATCGACGATCACCGGCGCCACGCCTTCCGAGGGTTCGTCGAGCAGGATGCAAAGGGGATTACCCATCAAGGTACGCGCAATCGTGAGCATCTGCTGTTCGCCGCCAGACATCCGACCGCCCGGGCGGTCGGGCATTTCGGCCAGATTGGGGAAAAGTTTGCCGATTTTTTCGAAGTTCCAGGAAGGCACGCTGGCCCGAGCCGGTTGTCGACCCACTTCCAGGTTTTCCAGAACCGTGAGTTCAGTGAAAATGCGCCGCTCCTCGGGTACATACCCCAGGCCGCGCCGCGCAATTTCAAACGGCTGCCGGCGTTCGATCGCCTCTCCCATGAACCTGACCGAACCCTCGCGCGGCCGCACCAGGCCGGCAATCGACTTGAGCGTGGTGGATTTGCCCGCGCCATTCCGGCCAAGCAGGACCACCACCTCGCCTGCCCGAACATTGAGCGAGACATCAAACAGAATGTGGGCCTGCCCATAAAACGAGTGGATGCCTGACACCTCGAGCATGGGGGCGTCGGCGGGGATCATTGAACCTTGCGTGGCTGTCATCGGACTTGCTCTCAGTGTTCGGCCCGCGAGCCCAGATAGACGCGCTGCACTTCGGGGTCGGCGCGCACCGCCTCGGGTTCGCCCTGCGCAATCAGCACGCCACGGTTCAACACCATCATCCGGTCGGCATGGCGAAACACCACATCCATGTCATGCTCGGTAAAGAGCACCGCGACGCCCTTTGCGCGCACCAGTTCGGCGGTGAGCGCCATCAGTTCAAGACGCTCGCGCGGTCCCATGCCAGCCGTGGGCTCATCCATCAGCAGCAGCTTGGGATCGTTCGCAAGCGCAATCGCGAGTTCGAGCCGCTTGAGGTCGCCGTACGCAAGCACCGAGCAGGGGCGCTCGGCTTGCGCGTTCATGCCCACACGCTCAAGGAGCGCATTGGCCTCGTCGACAAAGGCCTGTGCTGCGGGCTGCCAGCCGCGCGCGATCATGCGGTGGTGAGACAGGAGCGCCATCTGCACGTTTTCGCGTACCGTCATCGACGAAAACGTGGCCGTGATCTGGAAGGTGCGCCCCACGCCCATACGCCATACGTCGCGTGGCGCAAGCCCGACGATCTCACGACCACCCAGGCGGATCGAACCGGCATCGGGTCGCAGCTGACCGTTGAGCATGTTGAAGCAGGTGGACTTGCCCGCCCCATTGGGGCCGATCATGGCGAGGAGCTCACCCGCTGCCACATTGAAAGACACCTGACTGACCGCACGTACGCCGCCAAAGGCCTTAGAGAGGCCGCTGACCTCGAGAAGCGCGCTCATCGTGCACCTCCGCTATCGCGCTCGGGCATCAGGCGGTCGCGAACGAAGCCTGCGATGCCCTGCGGAAACGCGAGCACCAGGGCGAGGATGATGAAGCCGAGGAGCGCGCGCCAGTAGTCGGTCTGTCGCGCGACCGTGTCCTGAAGCCAGGTGAAGGCCGAAGCGCCCACCAGCGGCCCCGCCAGGGTCTGGATACCGCCCAGGAGCACCATCACGAGACCGTCAATCGATCGCCCAACACCGATCACCTCGGGGGAGATGCTGCCTTTGGAAAACGCGAATAACGCACCGGCCAACCCACAGATAAGGCCCGCCAGCACAAAGCCCGCCCAATGGATACCCACCGCATCGATGCCGATCGCATCGGCCCGCAGCCGCGAGTCGCGCACCGCGCGCATCGCGTAGCCAAAGGGTGACATCAGGATGCGCCGAAGCAGCAGCACTCCCGCCACGGTGAGCGCGAGCGTGAAGTAGTAGTAGACCCACTTCTGCGAGAGCCAGGCTGCGGGCCAGACGCCCACCACACCATTGGAGCCGCCGGTCACCTCATCCCACTGAAACATGACTGACCACACGATCTGCGCAAACGCGAGCGTGAGCATGGCGAGATAAACCCCGGACAGCCGCACACAGAACCAGCCAAAGATGAGCGCACCCAATCCCGCCACCAGTGGCGCCAGCACAAGCGCAGCCTCCATCGGCATG
>JAGWXN010000206.1 GCA_018969885.1 Betaproteobacteria bacterium
TTCCTGAGCGGCTTTTTCGATCTGCGGCTGGGGAACGGCTGGCTCGCCGAGGCGGAGTTTGAATCACAGACCTCGCGGCAGATCAGCGTGCCGGGTTTCGGCCTGTTGGGTGGCACGGTGCTGCCGCCGCCGCTGGACCCGCGACTCAATCTCAATGCACAGCCCTGGTCGCAACCCTTCGACAGTCGCAGCCTCACTGGTTCACTGCGACTTCAAAAGCTGCTCGCGAACGATTGGACCGCGTCAGTGCGAGTGGGGCAGCAGCGGATCCGCACCAACGACCGGCTCGCGTTTCCGGATGGATGCGGTGATGTATACCCCGGCATGTGCGCTGATTACAGCAGCGACCTGTACGACTACCGGAGCGAAAACGAACGCCGCACGATGGGCTCTGCGGAGTTCATGCTGCGCGGCGAACTGAGGGGCGGGTCGGTTCGGCACGAAGTGACCGCAGCGGTGCTGAGAACCGAGTATGACGAGCGATTCGACCCCACGCAGGTCTATGACTGGGTGGGTCAGATCAATGCGCTTCGACCGGCATCCCTCATGCAAAATGCGTCGCCGTGGACATCTCCCAACACCCACCGGAGTCTTCGCAGTACCGAGCTCCAGCTGGCCGATGTCATTCGCCTTGATCAACGCTGGTCGCTCTGGATGGGCGTGCGCCACACGCAGTTAGACAGCGCAAGCCTCAGCACCGACACCACCGACCGGCAGGCACTCGCCTATTCGCAGCAGTTCACCACGCCCTGGGGCGCAGTGGGTTACAAACCCTGGCAGGGCGGATTCGCGTTCGTCTCGGCAGGACAGGGTATTGAAACCGACGCCGCCCCGAACCGGCCCACTGACTACAGCAATGCGGGCGCGGTCCTTCCAGCGCTTCGCAGCCGGCAGACGGAAGCGGGGCTGCGGCAGCAGCTCACAGGCGGCGGGCTTGCCAGCGTCACGCTGTTTGATATCGACCGGCCACTGTCGGCCGACATCACCGATCCGGCAGGCCCCGATAAGAAAATTCGCGTGGTTGGCGCGAAAGAAGCCCGCCACCGCGGCATCGAGCTCGCCTGGCTCGGGCAGCTCGCGCGCGACTGGACGCTTGCCGCGCAGGCCACCGTGCTCGATGCCATCACCACGCGCTCGCCGGATGCCACCGAGGTCGGCAAGCGCTCGCGAAACACCGCGCCGCTCGCAGCGGCCGCAAGCCTCGGGTGGCGGGTGCCCGGCGCAGACGGCCTCACCTGGAACAATCGGCTCGCCTGGAGCGACAACAAGGCGGTGACGGGCAATGAATCCGTGCTCCTTCCCGCCTGGTGGCAGCTCGACAGCTCGGTCACCTGGCGCCAGCCCGGCCGTCAAGCCCTCACCTGGCGGGCGGGCGTGGACAATGTCTTCGATCGCCGCTTCTGGCGCGATGCGCCCACCACCTACTGGGGCGGCACCTATCTGTTCCCGGCACCGCCCCGCACGTTCAGAGTGTCGGTCCAGGCCCGGTTCTGAGGCGAAGCGGCCGCCAGTCAGCGAGCGGCTTCTTGGCCGAGCGCGCGCGCGATCCGCCCGAAAAAGCGATCGGCATGCTCGGCCTCGAGCCAGCGCGCCACCAGCACCAGGTCGAGCTCACGATCGATCCAGGTAAACGAGGAGCCCGCGCCAATCGCAAAGGCGCTCGATGCCGGCACCGACGGGAACACCTCGCGGGTGCGATTGAGCCACACCAGCATGCCGTAAAAGGGCGCGATCGCGCAGGGCGAGAACATCCGGGCGATCCATTGCGAGGAAATCACCTGATGGCCCGCCCAGGCCCCGCCATGAAGCAACAGGGTTGCGAGCCGGATCTGATCGTCGCTACTGATGGTGACCCCACCGCCCCAATGCGTGCCGCCCGGCACAGACTGCATGCGGCGCCCGTCGATCTCGACCCAGGCGTTGTCGTAACCGCGCCAGGACCAGTCGGAGGACGCACCGATCGGCTCCATCACGGCCTCACGAAATACCTCGGGGAGCGGCTCACGAAACAGGTGAAGGAGCGCAAGCGCGAGCTGATTGATCCGGACGTCGTTGTATTCCCAGTAGGTGCCGGGCGCCCGGAGCGGACGGGGACCGCCTTTGGCGCCCGCATCCTTGCCCGGGGGCTGAAAAGAGAGCCTGCGCCAGCGATCGACCTGATCGGGAAGCCCGAAGCACTCGCCCTCCCATTCGCTCGTCTGCTGCAACAGATGGGTCCAGCAGATCGGTGCATTGTGGGCGCTGTCAAAGCCGATGCCAGGCAGTCGAGCGCGAACCGGCTCATCGGGATCGGCGATCAAGCCGCGATCAAAGGCAACCCCCGCGAGGAGCGCGAGGTAGGTCTTCGCCACACTGAACGTGAGATCGGCGCGCGCGGGCTCACCCCACTGGGCCAGGCGGCGCCCGCGATGAACGAGGACGCCGCTTGCAGGCCCCCGCGCCGACACCGGCCCCAGCAGCCGGTTCCAGGGCGGGGGGTCGGCCCCATGCACCCCCCAGGTGCTGCCATCGGCACTCGGCTCACGAGACCACTTCGATTCATGCGCGATCGCATCCTTGATCGCTACGCCGAGCAAGTCGGCCAAAGCGGGTTCGGCATCGATCATGACTGTCATGGAACACTCCGAAATATCGCGGCCTGACGCGACCCGGCCGCCTCTGAGCGCGCCTCGGTTGGGCAGGCGCACCGAACAGGCTACCATCGCGGCATGAACACGCCCGACTCCTCCCGCTCCCTCGACGAAGCCGAACTGGCACGGCTCGATGACCTGCTTGCCCTCGCGCATCCCGAGCAATCGATGATGCTCGAGGAATACGACGGCTTCTGCGCAGCACTTGCCTGCTCGCCCACGCCGATCTCAACGGATGACAGTCTGCCGGTGGTCCTGGGTGCGGCACCCGGGGTGGCGCTCGCCGCCCTGCCCGAGTCCGATCGGGGCGAGTTGCTGTCGCTCCTCGGGCGTCATCGACGGGCCGTTGCCAGACGTCTCTACGAGGGCGAAGCCTGGAACGCGGTGATCGGCACGGATGATTCCGGCCGGGCGCTGGGCGATGCCTGGGCCATCGGTTTTCTGCGCGCGATGGAACTGCATCCTGACGACTGGGGCCTGCTCGACGAAGATGAAGTCTGCGAAGAGGCATTTGACCTGATCCTGCGGTTCGCAAGCGAGGCCGGTGCGGCCGCTGCAGCCGATGCGGCAGGCAACCCCGAGGCGGGCGGACGCAGCATCGAGCCCCTGGACGACGAACCGTTCGAGCCCATTGAAGACGATGAGCGCGAAGAATTGATCGACCTCATGCTGGAAGGCGTGGGCGAGATTTTCGCGCGGCTCGCGCCGGCCCGCGAGAAGGCCCTCAAGCCCGCCACCATCCGGCACGATGGCCCGCGTGCCGGCCGTAATGACCCCTGCCCCTGCGGCAGCGGACGAAAATACAAGCAATGCCACGGCGCAGGCTGAGCGAAACGAGCGGCCGCCCGGCAATCGCCCCACCCCCCGCCAAAAGGATCCCCTGCCATGTCTGAGCGCACCCCCCGAATCGCGATTGTCACCGGCGGCGGCACCGGCGTGGGGCGCGCGGCCGCACGCGCACTGGCCGGCGCTGGCTGGCAGGTGGTACTTGCCGGACGGCGGATCGAACCGCTCGCACGCACCATCGAGGACATCGGCACCGCCGGGCCGACGCCCCTCGCCATCCCCACCGATGTGGGCGACCCCGCTTCGGTGCGAGCACTCTTCGATCAGACCTGGCAGACCTTCGGCCGCCTCGACCTGCTGTTCAATAACGCCGGCACCGGCGCACCCGCCATCCCGATCGAGGAGCTGAGCTACGAGCAATGGATGACGGTGGTCAATGCCAACCTTACCGGCGCCTTCCTCTGCACGCAGCAGGCCTTCCGGCTCATGAAGATGCAGACGCCGCGCGGCGGCCGGATCATCAACAACGGCTCCATTTCGGCGCACACGCCGCGGCCTTTCTCCGCGCCCTACACGTCCACCAAACACGCCATCACCGGCCTCACCAAATCCACCGCGCTCGATGGCCGCGCCTGGGACATCGCCTGTGGCCAGATCGACATCGGTAATGCGGCCACCGACATGACCGACCGGATGACGCGCGGCGTGCCGCAACCCGACGGCACCAGCCGCGTCGAGCCGCGCATGGATGTCGACCATGTTGGCCAGGCGATTCTGTATATGGCGGGGCTGCCGCCTGAATCGAATGTGCTCTTCATGACGGTGATGGCCACCCAGATGCCCTTCGTGGGGCGCGGCTAGGGCACCCGCGCGCGGCGTTAACCGGCCTCGGCCTCGAGCGCGATCTTGTCGAGGATGGCCTCAGCCCCCTGAGCACCGCTCACCGCACTGCGACCGTTCACGATGAAGCAGGGCACGCCGCGAATCCCCGCCCGGCGTGCCCGCTGATCGGCCTGTGCGACCTCTTCATGCGCCTGCGGGTCAGCCAGCGCGCGTTCGATCGCCGGCTCGGCAAGCCCAGCCGAGCGAGCAATGTCACGCAACTGAGCGAGATCGGTCAGGTCGCGGCCCTCCTGGAAATACGCGGTAAACAGCGCCTCGGCAAGCGCATCCTGCGAGGCCTCATCGGGCGCGGCCGCCATCAATGCGTGAGCGCGCAGCGTGTTGGGCTGCCTGGCGATCGCGTCAATCGCAAGGCTGAGATCGACGGCACCTGCCGCACGCTGCACGTTCGCATAGATTCGCGAGGTATCGGCGCTCCCAAACTTTTGAGCCAGGTAGTCGCTGCGTGCGACGCCCTCATCGGGCAGATCGGGATTCAGCTGAAACGGATGCCAATGCACTTCAACCGGCTGACCCGGGTGCGTCTCGCGCCAGCGGGCGAGTGCCGCCTCCAGCTGACGCTTGCCCACGAAACACCAGGGACACACCACATCGGACACCACATCGATCCGAATCGAATCTGCAGACATTTTTGCGCCCCCTGGCAGTCAAGCCAATACCTGTAAAGCCGTGATCTTAGCGTCGCTGCACGGCCCGACCTACAATGACGGCTCCCGGAGTGCAGCAGGCGGCCAGGCGCTCTTTTCTCCTTCATACGGAATCTGACGATGGAACAGGACATGATCGGACGCGTGGTGCTTGTCACCGGCGCGAGCAAAGGTATCGGACTTGCGTGCGTTGAGCGTTTCGCACGCGCTGGCGCGCGGGTGGTGGGCGTCTCACGCACGGCGGCCAACCTCGACGAGGCGGCACGCCTGCTGTCGGCCAAGGGCCTGTCGATGGCGGCCACGCTTGCGGTTGATCTCACCGATGCGGCAGCCGCCGAGGCCATGGTGGCGCGGGTCGAACGCGAGGTGGGCCCCATTGCGGTTCTGGTGACCTCGGCAGGCGCCGCCCGCCGCTTTGGCCCCGACGAGCTTGACTCAGCCGCCTTTCATCAAGGCATGAACGGTAAGTATTTCAGCTATGTGAATGTGATCGCGCCGGCGGTGCGGTGCATGGCCACGCGCAATGCGGGCGCGGTGGTGAACATCATCGGCCAAGGCGGCAAACAGGCTGGCGTGATGCACATATCAGGCGGTGCAGCCAACGCCGCGCTGATGCTCAACACGGTCGGTTATGCACGGGCCTTTGCGGACCGGGGCATCCGGGTAAACGGCATCAATCCCGGCCTCACCCGAACCTCCCGGGTGGACGAGGGTCTTCGCGCAACGTCGCGGGTGAGCGGCCGCCCGGTCGAGGAACTCCTCGCAGAAGAAACCGCGCGGATTCCCATGAAGCGTATGGCCGAGCCCCATGAGATCGCCGAAGTCGCGCACTTTCTCGCAAGCGACCGCGCGAGCTATGTGAATGGCGTGGTCATCCCGATGGACGGTTGCGGCACCTCGGTCATCTGATGGACGGCGCTCCGGGCACGCTCGCCGCCGATCGCCCAGCGGGTCTTCCGACTGCGATCGCTC
>JAGWXN010000207.1 GCA_018969885.1 Betaproteobacteria bacterium
CCACTTCTACCCCCCAGAAGAGCCCCCTGCCGCGGATATCACCCACATGCGGATGGTCAGCGAGCGCGCGCTGCAATAGCCGTTGCAGCGTCTCGCCTGCCTGCCGCGTGCGATCGAGGAGCGCATCGCGCTCGATCACCTGTTGGACCGCAAGGGCAGCCGCGCAGGCTACCGCGTGGCCGAGATAGGTGTGGCCGTGCTGAAAAAACCCCGAACCGTTGGACATCGCGTCGACGATTTTTTGCTGAGCCAGCACTGCGCCGATCGGTTGATAGCCGCCGCCCAGCCCCTTGGCGATCACCAGCAGATCCGGGACAACGCCTTCCTGTTCACAGGCATGAAGACTACCGGTGCGGCCCATCCCGCACATCACTTCATCCAGGATCAGCAGCACCCCGTGACGGTCACAGACTTCGCGAACCGCGCGAAAGTAGCCGGGAACCGGCGTGAGTACGCCTGCCGTGGCCCCGCCTACCGTCTCGGCGACAAAGGCGATCACCTGCTTCGCACCAATTTTCTCTATTGCGGAGTCGAGTTCGCGCGCCAGCCGTTCGCCGTAAGCCTCGGGGCTTTCTTCAGGCTGCTGCTCGCGATACGGATAGCACGGTGACACATGGGTGGCCGGCATCAGGATGGGAGCAAAGGGCTCGCGGCGCCACGCGTTGCCGCCTACGGCGAGCGCCCCCAGCGTGTTGCCGTGATAACTCTGCCGCCGGGCAATGAAACGAGCGCGCTGCGGCTCGCCGATCTCAAGAAAATACTGCCTCGCCATTTTGAGGGCCGCCTCCACCCCCTCGGAGCCACCGCTCACAAAGTAGGCGTGACTCATGCCAGCCGGCGCGCGGGCAATCAGATGCTCAGCCAGTTCCTCGGCCACGTCAGTGGTGAAAAAACTGGTGTGGGCGAAGGCAAGCCGGTCGATCTGCTCATGCATCGCCGCGAGCACGGCGGGGTGCCCGTGGCCCAGACAGGACACTGCCGCCCCGCCCGATGCGTCAAGGTACTCGCGGCCTTCGCTGTCGACCAGCCAGGCACCATGCCCCGACACCGCGACCGGCGGGCGGTGTTGCAGATGACGATGGAAGACGCGAGTGGTTGGCATGAGTCGGAATGGCAGTGCATGACGAGTATAGGGCGAGCGACGACCTCATGGCGAACCGCCTCGCAGGCCAGCGCTGGCGCTCCAGCCCCTGGGGCTTTCGCGCGGGGGCTCCCGGCCCTTGAGCGACCACGCCCAAGAAGCCCTCACAGATCCGGGCTGATTCCGGCGATTTTCCCCAGCGCAAACCGGAAGGTGTTGGTGACCAGCGTACGCCCGCAGCGCTCCGCGGCCAGCGCATCGCGGCCGCCGAACGCGTGTAGCAACTGCTGCCAGGTTTCGATTGACTGCCGCCGTCTTGCCTTGTCTGACAACCCGAGGCGGGTGTAGCGGGCGACCTGCGCCGACATCTGCATGAACATTCGTTCGAGCCGCAAATTACCACCGCGACGCAGCGCATAGCCCGCCATCTCGGCCGAGATATCGGCATGGGCCGAGGCCGCTCTGGGGTCGGGATCGCGCCCCGCTTTCTTCAGCTGCCCGATCTGCTCCTTCAGCCAGACCAGGTCGGCCGCTTCGCAGCGCTCGCAGAAGAGCGCCATGGCGAGTCCCAGCAAAACCGTGCGGACCTGAAAAATCTCGATCAGTTCGTCGGTGCTGAGGAGTGTCACCTGGGCGCCACGGTGCGGCTCGATCCTGGCCACCCCATCGCGTTCGAGAATACGAAGCGCCTCTCGGATCGAGCCTCGACTCACACCGAATTCGGCTGCAAGCGGCACCTCCCGCAGGCGCGCACCGGGGGCAATCTCGGCCTCGACAATCCGCCTCGCGAGAACGCCTGCGATGCGATTGGCGGTGGTGGGGTCGTCAGACTCGCGGGCACTCATTTCAATTGACACTCCAGCGGTTGATACCGCATGATTTGTCGACATATTGTCCGACAAAATAAATCCATGTCTGCTATCCCATCCACTTTGACAGCCACGCTCCGGATCCGCCCGCTAACCGAGCACATCGGCGCCGAAATCGAAGGCATCGACCTATCGTGTCCGATCTCCGCCGAGCAATTCCAAGCCGTCAATGCTGCGCTCGTCGCGCATGGTGTGCTGGTGTTTCGCAACCAGGATCTTCCGCCCGCCATGCACGTCGATTTTTCCTCGCGCTTCGGCCCCCTTGTCGGACACATTGTGAAGCGCTTCTCGGTGGAAGACTTTCCCGAGGTCACCTATATCTCAAACGTCAAGAACGACAAGGGCGAGATGATAGGCGCTGACCGGGCGGGCATGATCTGGCATTCCGACATGTCGTACATGGCGCGCCCCATGCTGGGCTCCATGCTCTACGGAGTCGAGTGCCCGCCAGAGGGCGCCGATACCGAGTTTGCCAGCATGTTTGCCGCCCACGACGCGCTACCCGAACCACTGCGCGCGCGGCTCAACACTCTGCGCGGCATTCACGACTACCCCTGGCACTACGCCACCTACCTCTCGCACCGGAAGCCCCTCACCGAAGAAGAAAAGGCGCAGGCTCCGCCGGTCACTCATCCCATTATTCGCACGCACCCGGTCAGCGGCCGAAAAGCGCTTTATCTGAGCGAAGGTCTCACCCGCTCGATCGAGGGGATGGACGAGGCCGAGGGCCGCCGCCTGATCTGCCTCCTTACCGAATTCAGCACCCAGCCGGCGTTTGTTTACCGTCACCGCTGGCAGCCGCGCGATCTGGTGTTCTGGGATAACCGCTCCACCATGCATCGGGCCACAGAATTCGATAATCAGTACCGGCGGCTAATGCGGCGCACCACCATCCAGGGCGATGCGCCATTCTGATCCCACGCTGCTCACCTGCTGCAGGAGTCTTCCAACATGCCCCGACGCCCCCTCCTTGGCCTGTTGACCGCGGCGCTCTCGGCCGGTCTGTTGGCGAGCGCCGCCAGCGCTCAAACCTGGCCTCAGCAGCCGGTGCGCATCGTCGTACCCTTTGCGCCGGGTGGTGCCACCGACCTGATCGCCCGCATGCTCGCCGACCAGTTCACCAAACGGCTGGGCCAGTCATTTGTCGTTGAAAACCGCGGCGGCGCTTCAGGCATCGTTGGCACCCAGGCGGTGCAGGCCGCTCGCCCTGATGGCTACACACTCCTCATGAGCGGTAACGGCCCGCACGCCACCAACGTTGCCCTGTTTCGAAAGCTTCCCTACGACCCGCTCAAGGACTTTGCTCAAATCAGCCTCACCGGTCAGTTACCGCTGGTGCTGAACGTCAACCCGGCACAGCCAGTCCGCACGCTCACCGAATTCATCGCCTGGGCCCGTTCGCAGCCGGGAAAGATCAGCTATGCCTCACCCGGTAACGGCTCGCCGCCGCATCTGGCCATGGAACTCCTCGCGCAGCGCCACGGGCTGTCTTTGGTGCATGTCCCCTACAAAGGCAGCGCACCGGCCATTGCCGACCTGATGGCGGGTCATGTCCCGGTCATGTTCGATAACCTCTTTGCGTCAATTCAGAACATCCGCGCCGGCAAGATCCGTGCGGTCGCGGTGGGTAGCGCCCGGGCAATGGAGAGCCTGCCCGGTGTGCCATCGTTTTCCGAGTCGGGTATGCCCGGCTTCGAGGTGGCGACCTGGACAATCCTGGTCGCGCCCGCCGGCACGCCCTCAGCGGTAGTGGATCGCCTGGCGCGGGAAACCGCGGCGATCTTCCAGTTGCCCGAGATGCAGCAGCGTCTTCAGGACCAGGGGGCGCTGCCCGTCACCACGACGCCCGAGCAGACCGCAGCATTCGTGAGAGACGAAATCCGAAAGTGGTCCGAGGTGGTGGAGCGGGCGGGCATTCCGAAGGCTGATTGAGTTTACGGCTAACGCGAGCCACCTCACGCGGCCAGCGCGATTGCCCGCCCGAGAGCTGATCCGGCATGGCATCGACCTTATCCGCGAGACCCACCTTGGCCAGCAGGCCGCGGGCTCGCTCGAATGCCTCGCGCCGTGACTCGCCCAGCACCAGTTCGGGCGCTAGCGCCACGTTGCGCCCAGCGCTCAGGTGGGGGAAAAGATTGAAGTTCTGAAACACCATGCCCACCCGCTGCCTGAGCGCACGCATCGCATGCGCGTCGCGGTGCCGCAGCGCCTGCCCGTCGACTTCCAGCCGGCCCTCCTCAAACTGCTCGAGGCCGTTTACGCAGCGCAGCAGCGTGCTTTTTCCGGAGCCGCTACGTCCGATGAGCGCGATCACTTCGCCGCGCCGCACCTGCAGATCAATGCCGCGAAGCACCTCGTTGGATCCGAAGCGTTTGCGCAGACCCGCGACCGATACCGCATCGGGGATAGTGTTCACATGAGGCTCGACTTTGAGGGGTTCAGCCGGCGCTCCAGAGCCCGGCTCCAGGCCGAGATCGGGAAACACAGGGAGAAATACACCAGGGCTACACACCCGTACACCAGGAACGGTTTGAAGGTCGCATTGCTGATCATGGTGCCTGCCTTGGTGAGTTCGATGAACCCTATCACTGAGGCGAGCGCCGTGCCCTTGACCACCTGCACCAGGAACCCCACCGTGGGCGCCACCGCGATCCGCAATGCCTGGGGCCCAATGACATGGCACAACTGCTCTCGCAGCGACAGGGCAAGGCTGGCACCCGCCTCCCATTGGCCGCGCGGAACCGCATTGACGCAACCGCGCCAGATTTCACAGAGAAACGCAGCCGAATAGAGCGTTAGCGCCAGCGATGCGCTCAGCCAGGCCGACACGTCCAGGCCCAAAAGCGCGAGCCCGAAATAAGACAGAAAGAGTTGCATGAGAAGCGGCGTGCCCTGGAAGACTTCGACGAACACTTGAACCCCTCGCTCCGCCCCGGGTAGCTTTGCGATTCGGGCAATCAGCAGACCCATGCCCAACAGCCCGCCGCCCACGAAGGCGATCAGTGACAGCAGAGCCGTCCAGCGTGCAGCCAGCATGAGGTTGCGCACAATGTCCCAGAGGCTGAAGTCAACCATGGCAGGCGTCCTCGCGGCTCAGCAAACCGGTGCTCAGCGAACCAGCAGCCAACGACGACCGATCGCGGTCAGGATCGCCCGCAACGCCACCGAGAGCGCAAGGTAGAGCAGCGTCGCGACGATGAGCGCCTCGACCGCACAAATCACGCAAACACAAGCGGACCCCGCTACGGGCCCGTCGGTCGCCCGATTCAAGCGGCGGCGAGGGCGCTAGCCCGCCTGCCCCCGAATCCGCCGCCGCTGATCCCACACCAGCACCAGCGCCATCGCCACACCGATGACATCGGTCCACCAGGCCCAACTCGCCACATTATGCGGAATGAGCATCAGCAGTCCGCTGACCCCAAAGCCAAGGCGAAGCGACATGGAGAGCGCGGTGATGAAATAGCCCGAGAAGGCCGCCGAGGTGAACCACACGCCCGCGACAGCCAGGGGAACAGCGATCAGCATGTCGCTGATGTCTCCCTGCAGGATGAGTGAGGGCGACAGCACGAACAGGAAGGGAAGAACAAAGGCTGTCCAGCCAAACCGCATGGAGACCCAGCCGGTTTTCATGGGCGACGCACCGGCCAGCCCGGCCGCAAAATAGGCTGCCAGTGCCACAGGCGGGGTGATCATCGACATCATCCCGAAGTACAGCAGAAACAGATGCGCGGCGATGGGGTTGATGCCGACCTCGACCAGGGCAGGCGCAAACAGGACCGCCACCAGCACATACACGCTGAGCGTGGGAAGCCCCATCCCCAGGATCACACTCAGCACGGCTGCGATGATCAGCAGCAGCGCGACCGAACCCTGGCCGAACTCCACCATCCAGGCGGTGAGCGCGAAACCCAGACCGGTGATCT
>JAGWXN010000208.1 GCA_018969885.1 Betaproteobacteria bacterium
GCCCGCATGAGTGCAGCCGAAGCCCTGCGAGCGCCTGAAACGGACGCAGTGGCGGGCGATACGCTTGAACCGCGCGACAGCGATCTCGCGCTCGCGATCCGTCAGGTGCTGCTGCCCCGGGCGAGGGTCATGCCGATGATGGCCGAGTCTGACGATGAACTCGCGTCCGAGCCGCCGACTCCGCCCGACGACCCCGACCCGCCAGACGACCCCGACCCGCCAGACGACCCCGCTGATCCGGGGCCGCAGGATGCCGAGCCACCCAGCAGTGATCCGGCCGATCCCGACCCCACCTCCCTGCCAGACGGTGCCTCGGAACGGCTGGTCGAGTCTGCACTCTCGGCGCTTCCGCCTGGCCTGCTTGCCATGATGGCCGCCCAGATCGGCGCACGCGCTGCCGCTGCGCGCGGCTCCGGTAGCGGCCGCGAGTCAGGCAAGGGCCGCGGCCGCGCCCGCTCCGTGGGCGCCCGCCGCGGCCGCCCGCGCGGGCAGGAGCGGGTCCATCTGCTCGCCACCCTGCGCGCCGCGCTCCCCTGGCAGCGTTTGCGGCAGGCTTCCGCGCAGCCGCCTGATGCAGCGCCGGCGTCTGCCACCAGCCGGCCTGTTGCGCGTCAGCCCGTCCGGTTTCACCCGGATGACCTTCATGTGCATCGCGAGCGAAGGCGCCGTGGCAGCACCACAGTGTTTGTGGTGGACGCATCGGGGTCTACCGCCTTGCAGCGACTTGCCGAGGCGAAGGGTGCGGTGGAACTCCTGCTCGCCGACTGCTATGTCCGTCGCGATCGCGTCGCGTTGGTCTCGTTTCGGGGCGTGGGGGCGGAGTTGCTCCTGCCTCCCACGCGCTCGCTCGTGGCCGCTCGGCGCGCCCTCACCGCGCTGCCCGGCGGGGGCGGGAGCCCGATCGCAGCCGGATTCGAACTGGCCGCCCGCGTGGCTGCGCAGCTGGATCGCGCGGGTGACGACGTGACCGTGGTGGTGCTGACCGACGGCCGTGCCAATCTTTCTCGCGATCGTCTCCCGGGGCGTGAACGCGCTGCCGATGAGGCGCGACGCGTGGCGCGTGAACTCGCGCCGCTTGCCACCCACCGGGTGCTGATCGACACTTCGGTGCGGCCGGAACCGGCCGCCCAGGCGCTTGCCGTGGCGCTGGCCGCGCGCTATGTCCCGATGCCCTTTGCCCGGGCGCGGGCCATCAGGGATTCAATCGCAGCCGCCACCCGCTGAGGCGCAGCTTCGGGGAGCATATGGCCGCCTCGCATCCGCTCGATCGCAGCGCCTGGTAGGCGATCGGAAAGTATCGGCATCAGGGCTTTCGCGGGAATCCACGGGTCGTCGTCGGCGACCAGAAACCCGGTTGCGATCGTCTGCGTGGGGAGCTGCGGCAGACGCGCGAGCAGACCGGGCAGGTCGGTGGCCGCCATGAACTGGATGGCGCCTCGAACGTGGCCGGCGTCGCCAAACAGCAGGCGATAGGCCTCGCGCTGCTCGGGCTCGATCACCGACGCAGTGGAATCGAGCAGCCGATCGACCAGCCCGGTCGATCGGGCGAGCGCAGCGGTGGCATTGACGCTCAGGTCAGAGCCGATCAGCGGTGCGAGAAGCGGCCCCAACATCAGCGTGTACATCGCGGGGGGCGGCACGAGCGAGGGCGCGATACCGAGCAGGGCCCGGATCTGTAAACCGGTAGGGCGACCCAGTGCCAGCGTCAGGGCGAGCGCTGCCCCCGCGGAATGGCCCGCCACCAGATCAAGCCGGGCGAGCCCCTCGGCGCGAAGAAGCTCGATGAGCTCTGCCGCGATGTCGTTGAGCCCGTGCCGGGAGTGCCCGTAGCAGCGGGTCGCGCCATGCCCCGAGAGGTCTGGCACCAGCACGCCGATTGAAGGGTCCAGCTGCTCGAGGACGGGGGTCCAGCTGTGGCGCGCGCCGCCTGTGCCGTGAAGGAGCAGAAGCGTGGACCCGGTCTCAGGGAACCCGGCACTGCGCCAACCCGACCAGATGGTTTCGCCACAGCGGCGCTCGAACGCCACCAGCCGGCGTGGGATGCGCCGGTTGACGTGATGCAGCCAAGTGTCTAGTGTAGAGGACACAATAAGTGACAAGTGTACGTTACATTCACGGGAGATTCCCTCATGCCGCTCCTCAACCGAATCGAAGGCGCTCTTTCGCGCAGCCTGTTGCGATGTGCGGGTGCTCCGCCCAGGCTGCAGCAGGCCATGCAGCATGCCGTATTCCCGGGCGGCGCCCGAATTCGTCCGCAGCTGTGCCTCGCGGTAGCGCTTGCCTGTGGCGATGATGATCCTGCACTGGCAGATGCCATGGCGGCTGCGCTCGAGCTTCTGCACTGCGCTTCGCTGGTGCACGATGATCTTCCCTGCTTCGATAACGCTGACACCCGCCGCGGCCTGCCCTCAGTGCACCGGGCCTTCGGCGAGCGCCTGGCGGTGCTCTCGGGCGATGCGCTCATCGTGATGGCCTTTCGCGAACTGGCACGGGCCGGGAGCCGCCACCCCGAGCGGCTCGCCACGGTGATGCGCTGGCTTGATGAAGGCGTGGGCCCGCCCGACGGCATCGTTGCGGGGCAGGCCTGGGAGTGCGAGCCCAGCGCCCGCCTTGATCAATATCAACGCGCCAAGACCGGCGCCTTGTTTTCGGCGGCCACGGCAGGGGGCGCCGCTGCCGCGGGCGCCGACGGTCACGACTGGTTCGCACTGGGCGCCAATCTCGGCGAGGCCTATCAGGTCGCCGACGATATCCGGGACGTCATCTCCGACCCGGCGCTGCTGGGCAAGCCCGTGGGGCAGGACATGCTGTTGGGCCGGCCTAGCTCGGCGCAGGAGCTCGGCCTGGAGGGCGCGGTGATTCATTTCGACCGACTGATCGCCCGTGCCATCGAGAGCATTCCGGCCTGTCCAGGGGAGGCGCTACTGCGATCGCTCGTCCTGTCGGAGGCGCGAAGGCTGGTTCCCAGCGAAGGGCCTGCGAGCGTTCAGCGCGTGGCGTCCTCGCCCCTCCAGGCGCCGGTGGCTGACAGCCGTGCCGTCACGCCGCGCGCCGTGCGCGAGCATTGATCAAAGACGGAATCGGTCATGGCTGCGGTATTCGCTGCGACCTGGTCGGCGTTTCGCGATCGGCTGCTCACGAGCGCAGCCTTTCGGCGTCGCGTGAGCATGATTCCCGGCTTACGGGCGATCAGTCGTCGACAGTCGCGTCGGCTGTTCGATCTGGTGGCGGGCTTCTCCTACAGTCAGGTGCTGCTCGCCTGCGTCAGGCTCGGTCTCTTCGACAAGCTTGCGGCCGGACCGCAACCGGTTGAGGAGATTGCGCGCGAGGCGGCATTGCCGGCAGAAAGTGCCGATATCTTGCTCCGCGCCGCCATCTCACTTGACCTGCTCGAATGGCGGGGAAAAGGCCAGGTGGGCCTGGGCATGCTGGGCGCGGTCATGGTCGACAATCCCGCGCTCGGCGCGTTGGTGCGTCACCATCAGGCCGTCTATGAAGACCTGGTCGATCCGCTCCTCACGCTGCGTGAGCCTGATCGTCCCACGCGGCTGCGCAACTACTGGGCCTACGCCCGCGATGGCCGGCACTTTGGCGAAAAGCGCCTCGACACCACCGAAGTTCGCGACTACTCCGAGCTCATGTCGGCCTCGCAGCCGCTGGTCGCCGAGCAGGTGCTGCAGGCCTATGATTTTTCCAGGCACCGTTGCGTGCTCGATGTGGGCGGCGGGCAGGGCACTTTTCTGAGTCACGTGGCGCGAGCGCATCCCGCGTTACAGCTGAAGCTTTTCGATCTGCCCGCCGTGGCCGAGCTTGCTCGCGGGCGGCTGGCCGAGGCCGGGCTCGCGCACCGCATCGAGTGCACGGGCGGTAGCTTCTTCGAGGATCCCTTGCCCGTGGGCGCCGACCTGATCACGCTGGTGCGTGTCGCCTATGACCATCCGGATGAGCGGGTGTTGCGCATTCTCTGCGCCATCCGAGAGGCCCTGCGCGAGCGGGGCGGGCATCTGCTGCTCGCCGAACCTTTGTCCGGCACGCCCGGTGCGCAGGCGATGGGCGATGCGTATTTCGGCCTCTATCTGCTCGCGATGGGCAAGGGGCGCGCGCGCTCCGCAGCGCGACTCACCGAACTGATGACGCAAGCGGGCTTCACTGACATCCGGGCCCTGCCCACCACCTTGCCGCTCCAAACCGGCGTGTTGCTCGCACGTGTCGCACCAGGCTGACGCGACGACATGGGTGTTGACAAACAAACCAAATGGCATAGGATGTCAGTTCTGCGTGACACTTTGACAGTAATCAATTTCTGACACATCAAATCGTGACCATCGCCCGTAGCGCCCGCGCCATTGTCTTTGAAGGCCCCCGCCGCATCTCCAACCGGCAGGTGGGTCTGGTGTCGCGCGGGCCGGGCGAGGTGCTGGTGCGAACGCTCTACAGCGGCATCAGCACCGGAACCGAGCGTCTGTTCTACAGCGGTGAGATGCCTGATTTCCCCGGCATGGGTTATCCGCTGGTGCCAGGCTATGAAACGGTGGGCGAAGTGCTGCAGGCGGAGCCGCGCTCGGGTCTGTCGGCCGGCGACCGGGTGTTCGTCCCCGGGGCCAACTGCTACAGCGATGTGCGCGGCCTTTTTGGCGGCGCTTCCTCGCAGCTCTACACCGCCGCGCATCGCGTTATCCCGATTGATGCAGCGCTGGGCGAAGACGCGGTCCTGTTCGCGCTTGCGGCCACCGCCTACCACGCGATCCGCCCCAGCGCGCATGCGCCGCTCCCCGATCTGATCGTTGGTCATGGCGCGCTCGGCCGTCTGATTGCGCGCATCACCGTTGCGCTGGGCGGCTCGCCGCGCGTCTGGGAAACCCGAAGCGAGCGGCGCGGCGAAACGCCCGGCTACACCGTTTGCGATCCTGGTGACGACAGCGAGCGGCGCTTCGCGACCATCGTCGATGCAAGCGGGTACGGTGCCGCGCTCGAGCGCTGGATTACGCATCTCGCCCCGCGTGGCGAACTGGTGCTCGCAGGTTTCTACACCGCAGCGCTCGGATTCAATTTCGTTCCCGCGTTTCTGCGCGAAGTGCGGATCCGCGTGGCCGCGCAATGGCTGCCGCAGGACCTCGAAGCAGTGCGCGGGCTGGTTGCCTCGGGCGCGCTGTCGCTTGGCGGGATCGTCAACTATCGCGCACCCATGCAGGACGCAAGCGATGCCTATCGCCAAGCGTTTGAAGACCCAGCCTGTCTCAAGATGGTCCTAGATTGGAGCAATGTGCAATGAACATCACCGGCCAAGAGGCTCGTGCCACCACGGTGCAGCTGATGATGAAAACGCGGCTCTCCGCCGAGGCGGCGGTTGAACCCGATCCGGTGCATGACGGCCCGGTCACCAAGACCACCCAGATCATCGCCATCTACGGCAAGGGCGGGATCGGCAAAAGTTTCACGCTTGCCAATCTCTCCTACATGATGGCGCAGCAGGGCAAGAAGGTGCTGCTGATTGGCTGCGACCCCAAGAGCGACACCACATCGCTTCTTTTTGGCGGCCGGGCCTGCCCCACCATCATCGAAACGTCCTCCCGCAAGAAGCTCGCTGGCGAGCCGGTTTCGATCGGCGACGTCTGCTTCAAGCGCGATGGCGTCTTCGCCATGGAACTGGGCGGCCCGGAGGTGGGTCGTGGCTGCGGCGGCCGCGGCATCATTCATGGCTTCGAGACGCTCGAAAAACTCGGTTTCCACGACTGGGGCTTTGACTACGTCCTGCTCGATTTCCTGGGCGACGTGGTCTGCGGCGGTTTCGGTCTGCCGATTGCCCGCGACATGTGCCAGAAGGTGATCGTGGTCGGCAGCAACGACCTGCAGTCGCT
>JAGWXN010000209.1 GCA_018969885.1 Betaproteobacteria bacterium
ATGGGGTTTGCGGCCGGAGTGGGCACGCCCGCGCGTGACCTGCTGGTCAAGCGCGCTGCGCCGCCGGGCGCCACCGGGCGGATCTACGGCATTGTGTATTCAGGGCTCGATGTGGGCGTAGCGCTAGCGCCCGCGCTGTTTGGATTCATGATGGACGCGCGCTGGCCGGCCGGTATCTGGATTGGCGTTGCCATGGCCTATGTGCTCATGATCGTCTGCGCCAACATGCTGGCTCGCCATTCGGTTGAGCGCGCCGCTGGCGGGCGCGCCTGAGTGGTGGTGCTCGGTGCCTGAGCAGGCAGCGTTCCCGCAGGAGCAGTCTGCGCCGCTTTCCGAGCGGCTACGCCCCGTTGCGCTCGACGACGTGATCGGACAGTCGCATCTGCTGGGGGTGGGTAAGCCCCTCAGGGTGGCCTTCGAGTCGGGTAAGCCGCACTCCATGATTTTTTGGGGGCCGCCTGGCGTGGGTAAGACCACGCTCGCACGACTCATGGCGAGTGCGTTCGAATCGAACTTCATCTCGTTGTCGGCGGTACTGGCTGGCGTCAAGGATATTCGGGAGGCCGTTGAAGAGGCGCGTGTTGCCCAGGGGCGCGGGCTTCGTACGATCGTGTTTGTTGATGAAGTTCACCGCTTCAACAAGGCTCAGCAGGATGCGTTCCTGCCGCATGTGGAAAGCGGGCTCTTCACCTTCATCGGCGCCACCACCGAGAACCCTTCGTTCGAAGTAAACGGCGCGCTGTTGTCGCGCGCGCGTGTTTATGTGCTGAAGGCTCTCACCACGTCGGAGATGGAGCAGCTTTTTGATCGTGCCCTGAGGGGGCTGGGTGATGGCGCTCCCGGTTTTGATGCCGTGGCGCGTGAGCGCCTGATCGGTTGGGCCGACGGAGATGCCCGGCGGCTTTTGAATGCGGTTGAGATCGTGGCTGATGCGGCGCTTGCCCAGCGTCTTCAGAGCGTCGATGGCGAGGTGCTCGAGTCGGCAATGTCGCAAAACCTGCGGCGTTTCGATAAGGGGGGTGATGCGTTTTACGATCAGATCAGCGCGCTCCACAAATCGGTGCGGGGATCGCACCCCGATGCAGCGCTCTACTGGTTTGCACGCATGATCGATGGCGGAGCAGATCCGCGATATCTCGCCCGGCGAATCATTCGGATGGCCTCCGAAGACATTGGCAACGCCGACCCTCGCGCGCTCGGGCTCGCGCTCGATGCCGCGGAAACCTACGAACGGCTAGGTTCTCCCGAGGGCGAACTCGCGCTGGCGCAAGCGTTGGTATTTCTCGCCTCCGCGCCAAAGTCCAATGCAGTCTATGAGGCCTGGAACGCAGCGCTGACTCATGTCCGCCGAGACGCCTCGCAGCCAGTTCCTGAACACCTTCGAAACGCGCCCACCCGGCTGATGAAGCAACTGGGTTACGGGCAGCGTTATCGCTATGCGCATGACGAGCCCGACGCTTACGCGGCTGGCGAAACCTATCTGCCTGAAGGCATGGCGGAGCCGCGCTGGTATAAGCCTGTGCCCCGCGGGCTCGAGATCCGTATTGCAGAAAAGCTCGAGCGGTTGCGGCAGCTTGATCGCGAGGCGGGCGGCGATTGAGTGGGGCCGGGGTTTCGTCCTGGGTGGATCCGGCCTGATCTACTGCTGACCAGGTTTCACGCCCACATCCTTAAGCACGCCTTCCCAACGATCGATCTCCTGCTTCCAGAACGTGTTGAACTGGCTGGGAGTCATGTCGCGTGCATAAACACCCATGGTGTCAAAGCGCTCGACCACGTCGGGCATCTTCACGACCGCCGCGATGTCACGGTTGATACGCTCGACCGCTGCCGCCTCAATGCCGACCGGCGCCACGACCCCGAACCACCCGTTGATCACCATGCTGGGATAGGTTTCAGCGACGGTCGGTAGATCAGGGCGTCCCGGGACTCGGGTATCAGAGAAAATTCCAATGGCCTTGAGACGTCCGCTCTTTACCATCGCATCGAGCGGTGGCACGCCATCGATCACCGCCTGCGCGTCGCCATTGATCACCGCGGATACGCTCTGACTTGCCTGCGTGAAAGGCACGGCGCGCCACGGCACCCCGCTTGCCTTGGCAAGCATTTCGGCGGCCAGGTGCGGCACTGAATACTGGAACGCGGTTGCAACGATGAATTTATCCGGCTCGCGCTTTGCCTGAGCGATCACATCAGCCAAGGTCCTGGCAGGACTGTTCGCGCTCACCGCGATCATCATGGGGCTCATGCCGACCATGGCAATGCCGGTGAAGTCGCGCGCAATATCCACCTGGGTCGGTCTGAACATGTACTGCGCCATGGTCAGTGCCGACGCCTGCACAAATCCAAGTTGGTGTTGATTGCGCTCAGCGGTCTTGAGCGCAGCCATGCCGATGACGCCGCCCGCACCCGGTTTGTTATCAATGATCACCGGCTGGCCCCACATCTTGGAGAGTCTGTCGCCGACGGTTCGCGCCATGATGTCGGGCGCGGTACCCGCCGCGGCAGGAACCGTAAAGCGCACGATTCGATTGGGCCAGGCGGCCGACGAGGCCGGGGTCTGCGCGATGGCGCTTGCGCTGAGTCCCCCAAGGAGAATGGCCGTTGTCAGGGTCTTTCGGGATGGCATGAGCATGGGGTCTCCTTTTGTTGGTCAGGTCAGTGAGCGAGTGGGGAGTGGCCGGCGACCTGCGCGATTGCGCGACAGCCAGCCGCAAGATCATCACCGCGCCAACCGATGTGGTGGTCGGGCCGGATCAAGACGAAATCAGTGCCATACAGATCCCGAAGCGCAGGAGCCTGGGGTGTGATGACTGCGAGCGGCACCCCGATTGACGCTGCCGCCTGCTGCCATTCGGTTACGCGGTTCGCGGCTTCAGGTCGGGTTATCAGCAAGGTGAGCCTATCACTCGCAAAGTGGTCGAACAGCGAAGCCCCGCGAGCCTTGCCATCAGTCAGCCAGAGATGCGGAGCGCGACAGCCCGGGCGCGCCGAGGCCTCGTAGTGCGGGCGAGGTTCGCGCTGTGCCTGATCGGCCGGCTCGCGCACGATCACCGGCGAGGTCTCGTAGTGATAGCCAATCACCACACCCAGCGACCGAAACTCAGGCGCCTTGCCTTTGAGGATGGCTTCACGGGTGGTTGCGCGTACAGCCTCTGCCTCTGGCCCCGCCTGATCAAGTAGCGGCGAGAAATATGAGGACGATAGAAGGCGGTGATTGGCAACCGCTTCATCCACGACGCGCTGGTGTACCTGTCGTCGCTCAATCTGGTAGCTATCCAAAAGGGCAGGGCCGCCCCATCCCTTGATGCATGCGGCCAGTTTCCAGCCCAGATCGACCGCATCGCCGATCCCCATGTTCATGCCGTGTCCACCAAAAGGTGGATGAAGATGACAGGCGTCGCCGACCAGGAACACCCGGCGGTCGCGGTAGCGCTCGGCGATAAGTTGGTGGGCGGTCCAGTCGTCGACGCTCAGTACATCAACAAAAACATCGGCACCGACTGCTGCGCGGATCAATTCGACCGGGTCAGCGTTTTCAGCGATTGCGCGGGACAGGCCAAAGGTCCAGAGATCGCCCTTGTCAAGCGGGGCAATGGTGGAGGGCGCTTTGGCCTGCACCATCCAGAACATGATGGCCTCGCCCAGCGAATGTCGTTGCTGTAGGCCGGGTGAGCGGAAGATGTATGCCCGATGCTGGCCGAGCGGTGATTGTCCGTGCATGGCAATCTGGAGCTTGTCGCGGACCGTGCTGCGCGCGCCGTCTGCGCCAACGAGGAACCGGGCTCGCAGCGTTTTCGTTGTGCCCGGCCGATTACTCTCAAAGGTGGCGGTGACGGCCACCGGGTCTTGCGTCAACTCGATCAGTCGGGCCGGATGAATCAGGGTGACGTTCCCGGTGGCAAGCGCCGCGGCTCTCAGTACCATCTCAACCTTGTACTGCGGGACCCATTGAGCGTGTTCCGAGAAGCGTTCATCGCGTGTGGGCGAGCAGGAGAAGGCATTTTCGAAGCGAGCGAGCTCCGTGCCGAGCAAGCTGGTGGCGAACACCACATTCGAAGGGAAATCAATGCCAAACGGGGCTTCGGTCGCCAGTTGTCCGGCGATACCCCAGCGGCGCATGAGTTCCCGCGAGCGCACGTTGGTGGTCTTGGCACGGGGCGCGAGGCCTTCGCGGGCCTGCGCTTCGAGCACCACGCACCGGACGCCTTGCTGTCCGAGTTCAAGCGCAAGCGAGAGCCCGACGGGGCCTGCGCCCGTCACGATCACCTCGCAGTCGAAGGTGGCTTCTCCCATCATGGCAGCAGAGGGTAGAGGTTGTCCTTCGCGATGCCAAGTTCCGCGCCCCTCGCACTGATAAAATCGATCCGTTTTCTATCTTGCCGCCCACGGAACCCCCATGCTCGATATCGCGCTACTTCGTAAGGACCTTGAGACCGTCGCGCACCGACTGGCCGCCCGCGGCTATGCGCTCGATGCCGATGCCTTTCGCGCGCTCGAGGCCGAGCGCAAAGCACTTCAGACGCGAACCGAGTCCCTTCAAGCGCAGCGGAACGCGCTCTCCAAGGCAATTGGCCAGGCTCGCAAGAGTGGTGAAGATGCTTCGGCGCTGATGAGCGAGGTGAACAAGGTTGCCGATGACTTGGCAGCGGTCAGCTCTGAGAACGATGCGGTGCAGGCTCGCGTGCATGACTGGTTACTCACGGTGCCGAATCTGCCGCACGAGTCGGTTCCGGTCGCTGCCGATGCCGGTGGCAATGTGGAAGTGAGGCGGTGGAGTCCGCAGGGCACCGAGCCGCAGGCGCTTGGTTTCACGCCGCGAGATCATGTTGATATTGGCGAGCCGCTTGGGCTTGATTTTGCAAGTGGTACCAAGCTGTCGGGCGCGCGTTTTGCGGTGATGCGAGGCGCTATCGCGCGTATGCATCGTGCGCTTGCGCAGTTCATGCTCGATGTCCAAACTGGTGAGCACGGCTATACCGAGTGCTATACGCCCTATGTGGTCAACCGGGAAACGCTCACTGGAACTGGGCAGCTGCCGAAATTCGAGCAAGACCTGTTCGCTGCGAAGAAGGGCGGTCAGGAGGGCGAGGGTGAGTCGCTCTACCTGATTCCCACCTCGGAGGTTTCATTGACCAACCTGGTGCGCGGCGACATTGTGCCGGCAAGCAGCCTGCCTATGCGGCTCACCGCCCATACGCCATGTTTCCGTTCAGAGGCGGGATCCTACGGTCGCGACACGCGCGGCATGATCCGCCAACATCAGTTCGACAAAGTTGAAATGGTCCAGATCACCGCGGCGGATCAGTCCTATGAGGCGCTCGAGCAGATGGTGGGTCACGCCGAGGCAATCCTTCGGAGACTGGGGCTGCCGTACCGCGTCATGCTGCTTTGCACGGGTGATATGGGGTTTGGCGCCGCCAAGACCTATGACCTTGAGGTATGGCTACCCGCGCAGGGCACTTATCGCGAAATCTCCTCGTGCTCCAACTGCGAGGCCTTTCAGGCCCGTCGCATGCAGACGCGATTTAAAAACGAGCAGGGGAAGACCGAACTCGTGCATACCTTGAACGGGTCGGGTCTTGCCGTCGGTCGCACCCTTGTCGCGGTGCTTGAGAACTACCAGCAGGTCGATGGCTCGGTTCGGGTGCCCGACGCGCTGGTGCCTTATATGGGCGGGCTGAAGACGATTCGGGCTGGGGTATAATTGCAGGTTCGACATTCTTCCCGGTTTATGAAACAGCGAACGGCTGGTTACGAGCCACAAGCGACCCGGGACAGCCGTAGGTTTAGGAAAGGTGGCAGAGTGGTCGAATGCGCCGGACTCGAAATCCGGT
>JAGWXN010000210.1 GCA_018969885.1 Betaproteobacteria bacterium
CCTCCGTGCAGTCGAGTACTGGGTGCGTCATGGTGGGCGCGTGCCTACTCGTAGCGCAGCGCATCAGCGGGCTTGACGGCTGCGGCACGAAGACTGGGATAAATGGTCGCGATCAGCGCCATGGCGCATGACGTGAGACCGATGGTGAACACATCGGCAGCGTGCAGGTCACTGGGCAGGTAGTCAATAAAGTAGACCCCCTTGGGCAGCACTTGCAGGGCAAACCACCGTTCAAGGGCAGCCATCACGGGCCCGACGTTAAGCGCGAGCAGCGTTCCCAGAGACAGCCCGAGGAACGTGCCCAGCAAACCGACGGTGGAGCCCTGGATCATGAATATGCGCATGATCGCTCCGGGCGTTGCGCCAAGCGTTCGCAAAATCGCAATATCTGCCTGCTTGTCGGTCACCGTCATCACAAGCATTGACACCAGATTGAAGGCTGC
Organism: Betaproteobacteria bacterium; assembly: GCA_018969885.1. The sequence goes on from JAGWXN010000210.1 coordinate 444, forward strand.
CACCGCGATGATGAGCGTGAGGATCACAAACATCATGCGCTTTTCGATCTGCACCGCCGCAAACCAGTTGCGGTTTTCCGAGGACCAATCGCGAACCAACAGGTCGGCCGGTAATGCGCGCGCCAGATCACGCGCCACAGCGGGCGCCCCCATCATGTCGCGGGTCATGAGCCGAACGCCACTGACCCCCTCAACCCGAAACAATCGGGCCGCGTCTTCGTGATGCATCAACACCAGGCTGCTGTCGTACTCGTAGTGCCCCGAATCGAAAATCGCGGCGACGGTGAACTGGCGAAGCCGTGGCATCACGCCCGCCGGCGTGGCGGTGCCCTGGGGCGCGATCAGGGTAATGCGATCGCCCAGTACGATCAGCCACTGAGACGCCAGTTCACGCCCCACCGCGATGTTGAACTGACCGCTTTCGAGCTGGCCGAGCGAGCCGCGACTCATCCGCGCTGCAAACTCGGCCACTCGCGCCTCGAGCGCAGGGTCGATCCCACGAACCATGACACCGCGCATCGTACCGTCGCGGGACAGCATCGCCTGCCCCGCTACGAAGGGCGCCCCGTCAACGACCTGCGGATGCTTGCGCGCCTCGGCAAGGACCGGGCGCCAGTCCAGTATCGGGGCGCGCCCCGCAAGGATTTCGATGTGAGAGAGCACCCCCAGCATCCGGTCACGAACCTCCTTCTGAAAGCCATTCATGACCGACAGGACGGTAATCAGCGCCGCCACCCCTAACGCGATGCCTGCGACTGACAGCGCAGAAATGAACGATATGAATCCGTTGCGCCTGCCGGAGCGACGTCCGGCGCGCGTGTAGCGAAGACCAATCGAGAGTTCAAAGGGGACTTGCATCGGCGCGGGGGAGTTTGCCATAGAATCGCCGCGTGGCATTGACCGTCCTCTGCGCCGGTGCGCTCAACTCGTTCGCGCCGGCATCGTTCCCCGCCTCGGCCGCCCCCGGCCGCGCGGGGGGTTCATTGGCCGCGCGCCTGCCCCCGGCACCGGCCGCCGTGCGATTTTTCGCGCGGGCTGGCAATCCTTCCCTATTTCGCGCGCCCATCGCCGACGGCGAGGCGCTCCCGATGGAGTCGGGAGAAGAGGCATGGCTTCGCGAGCGATTTTCGGTCCCCCGGCCCGATACCCCTGCGGCTGCCGCCGGCCGGATGGCGGGTGCTCGGGCTGGCACCTTGATCCTCCGGCCCGTGCATTTGCACGCGGGGCTTGACCATCTTGTGCTCGACCCTCCCACACACCTTGGACTGAGCGACGCGCATGCTCGGGCGCTGTTCGGCGCGGCAGCCGATTGGTTGGCGGCAGAGCCGATCACGCTTCGGTATCTGTCGCCGCAGTGCTGGGAAGTGACCGAAGCTCAACCAGAGCAAACAGGCTTTGGAAATTTGAGCGGTGCATCTTCCGCGCGCGCAAGCGGGCGCAACATCGACCTTTGGCTGCCGCGCGGCCCCAGCGCCCGGGCCTGGCGTCGATTGATGAACGAGGTGCAAATGCTCTGGCACACGCACCCGGTCAATGCCGAGCGCGAGGCCGCCGGACTCAAGCCGGTCAACGCGCTCTGGTTTGAAGGCGTGGCACCGGGTGGATTGCCGCATGCCTTTGACGTTGTGGCCAGCACAGACCCGGTTCTGATCGGGCTCGCACAGGCGAGCGCTGCGACGTGCCTGCCCAGCGTGGTTGACTCCGTATCGGCATCATTCACGCCCGGTCAGAATGCGTTGCTTGATGCACCTTTCTGGCGGGAGGCAGCCGCCACAGGGTCCGGTCACACATGGGAGGAGGGTTGGCGTCAATTCGACCAGTGGTTCTCGAGCATCATCGATCAGCATGGCGCGAAGTGGTGGCAAGGCGCCATGCTGGTGCTCACCGGTGAAGCCTCGGCGCATGTCCTGGATCTTCCCCGGCTCCCAGCCTGGCGCGTCTGGCGACGCAGAGCGCCCGCAAGCTGGTTTGTAGAGCAAGCCCAGCCCGCATAAGACCATCGCCTCATGAAACACCGCGAGGTTTCCCATCGCGACCTGGCCGCGCTGACCGCCCAGGGCATGCCGCCACTTCTGGCACGGGTTTATGCCGCCCGAGGCGTACGGGATATATCGATGCTGGGGGAGACGCTTGACGGCATGCTGCCTCCTGCTTCTTTGAAGGGTATCGGCGAAGCAGTCAGCCTGCTCAGCCAGGCCATTGCCGGACATCAGCCGATCCTGATCATTGCCGACTACGACTGCGACGGCGCAACCGCCTGCGCCGTCGCCGTACGCGGACTGAAAATGATGGGCGCCCAGGTTGACTATCTGGTGCCAAATCGCCTGGTGCATGGCTATGGCCTCACGCCCCCCATTGTCGAGCTCGCACTTCAACACCCGCGACTCGGTCGCCCTGCCCTGCTCGTCACCGTGGACAACGGCATCGCGAGTCACGAGGGCATTCAGGCCGCCAACGACGCGGGGCTTCAGGTGCTGGTGACCGACCATCATCTGCCGGCCGACACGCTGCCGAACGCTGCCGCGATCGTCAATCCAAATCAACCGGGATGCCCGTTCCCGAGTAAGCATCTGGCGGGCGTTGGGGTGATGTTCTATGTGCTTGCAGCCTTGCGCGCGCACTATCGGGCGCGTGCGCCCCAGTCTGCAGCAGCCCAGGCACCGCTTCAGACCCTGCTGGACCTGGTGGCGCTGGGCAGCATCGCCGACGTTGTTCGACTCGACGAAAACAACCGCCGTCTGGTGCACGCGGGCCTACGCCGGATTCGCGCTGGTCAGGCCTGCCCGGGCATCAATGCCTTGTTTGCACAGGCCGGGCGTGACCCCCGTTCAGCTGCGAGCAGCGACCTCGGTTTTGTGGTCGGTCCGCGGATCAATGCGGCGGGCCGCCTCGCCGATATCTCGCTCGGCATTGCCTGCCTTCTTACTGACGATCCAGACGAGGCCGCGCGGCGAGCTCAGGCGCTCGACGCCATCAATCGCGATCGCCGCGAGCTTGAGCAGACCATGCGCGAACAGGCGATCGCAAGCGTCGGCGCACCCGCAGATCATGCCTGCAGCATCGTGGTTCATGACCCGAGCTGGCATGAAGGCGTGATCGGACTCGTGGCGGGACAACTCAAAACCCGCTTTGGGCGACCGGCATTTGCATTTGCCCCCACCGCTGACCGATCGGGCTGGCGCGGCTCGGGTCGCTCGGTTCCCGGCATTCACCTGCGTGATGCGCTCGATCTGGTGAGTAAGCGTATGCCCCATCTGATCAGCCGCTTCGGCGGGCATTCGATGGCCGCTGGGCTGAGTCTTTCAGGCGACTCGGTTAACGCGTTCGCACAGGCCCTGGAACAGGTGCTTCGTGACACCGCCGACCCCGAGTGCCTGCAGCCCGAACTGGTTGCTGACGGCGAGCTTGACCCGGGCGAGGCAAGTCTTGAGATCGCCGAGGCGCTTGGCCGACAGGTCTGGGGCCAAGGCTTTCCGGAGCCGGTATTTGCCTGCCGCTTCCGCGTGCTTGGCCAACGAATTGTGGGCGAGCGCCATCTCAAGCTGGAACTGATGGCGGGCCGGCGCCGCTTCGATGCGATTGCTTTCGGCCGCGACCAGCCCCTACCTGCCGATCCGCTCCTCGCCTACCGGCTGTCGGTCAACGAGTACCGCGGCATGCGGTCGCTTCAGCTGGTCATCGAGGCTTGCGAGGGGGAGGCCGGGCTATAATCGCGGGTTACCCTCAAACGGCAGACCCCACTATGGAAGCTGAGCGCCTCAATCAGCTCGAATCGCTCCTCTCCGACCTCGCGCGTCGGGTGCAAGACCTTCGGGGGTATCTTTGACTTCGATGTCAAACGCTCCCGCCTCGAAGAAATCAACCGCCAGCTAGAAGCCCCCGACGTCTGGAACGACGCTCAAAAGGCACAGGATCTCGGTCGGGAGAAAAAACAGTTAGACCAGGTCGTTGAGCGAATCCAGTCGATCGACGCGGGCCTGGCTGATGCGCGAGAACTCACCGACATTGCCCGCTCCGAGAACGACGACGACACGCTGATTGCTGTCGAGACCGATACCGCGGGCCTTCGCGAGCAGGTTGAACTGCTCGAGTTTCGGCGCATGTTTTCCAACCCGGCCGACCCCAGCAATTGCTTTCTGGAAATTCAGTCTGGCGCTGGCGGTACCGAGGCGCAAGACTGGGCACAGATGCTGCTGCGCCAGTACCTTCGTTACTGCGAGCGCAAGGGCTTAAAGGCCGAGCTGCTGGAGGAATCGCCGGGCGATGTGGCCGGCATCAAGGGCGCCACACTCAAGGTGGAGGGTGAATACTCCTACGGCTTTCTGCGCACCGAAACCGGAATTCACCGCCTGGTTCGCAAATCGCCCTTCGATTCAAGCGGCGGGCGTCACACCTCCTTCGCCTCGGTCTATGTCTATCCCGAGGTCGATGATTCCATCCAGATCGACATCAACCCGGCAGACCTCCGGATTGACGTGTTCCGCGCCTCGGGCGCGGGCGGTCAGCACGTGAACAAAACCGAATCAGCCGTTCGGATCACCCACCATCCAAGCGGCATCGTGGTGCAGTGCCAAAACGACCGCTCACAGCACCGCAACCGCGACGAAGCGATGAAAATGCTGCGAGCGCGGCTTTTTGAACTGGAAATGCGCAAGCGCCGCGCCGAGCAGGACAAAGTCGAGGCCTCAAAAACCGATATCGGCTGGGGCCACCAGATTCGTTCCTATGTGCTCGATCAGTCGCGCATCAAAGACCTGCGCACCAACGTCGAAATCAGCAATACCCGTTCCGTCCTCGATGGCGATCTCGACGAATTCATTGCAGCCAGCCTGAAGCAGGGTGTCTGACCTGACTGAACGCGGAGACGCACTTGACTGACCTAACGCCCCCTACTCCCGAAACGCAAGATACCCCGCCGGTCGACGAGAACACCATCATCGCCGAACGACGTGCGAAGCTGGGCCGGTTACGCGAGCAGGGCGTTGCCTTCCCGAATAATTTTCAGCCTGCGCACCGCGCAACAGATCTGGTTGAGCATCACGGCTTCAAAACCCGTGAGCAACTCCAAGCCGACCAGATTCGCGTGAGCGTCGCGGGTCGGATCATGCTCAAGCGCGTTCAGGGCAAGGCAAGCTTTGCCACCATTCAAGATGGCACAGGCCGCCTGCAGCTCTGGATGAATGACGAGGGAATCGGCGCCGATCTCCATGAGTCATTCAAGCACTGGGACCTCGGCGACATCATTGGTGTCGAGGGCGAGCTATTCAAAACCATGAAAGGCGAGCTTTCGGTGCGCTGCTCTGCGCTTCGGATGCTCGCTAAGTCGCTGCGCCCGCTACCCGATAAATTTCATGGTGTGGCGGATCAGGAAATCCGCT
>JAGWXN010000211.1 GCA_018969885.1 Betaproteobacteria bacterium
CTGCCGGCGCTCACCGCAGCGACTGGCGAGGGGGCCATGGTGTCGAGCATGCATTTCGCAACGACGATTTCAGAAGTGTTGCCCAGATCATCTCGGGCCCGGACCCAAATGGTCTTCTGACCATCCCCCATCACTTCGAATGAGTCGCCCATACCTCGGGACCAGCTCTTGCCAAAATCGAGCGAATACTCCCAACCCAGACCATCAGAACTCGAGACATCCCAGAGGCCAGTCCGAGTGATCCCGTCACTCACGCTGAGCCCCGTATCTGTAAAACTGAGTGTCGGCGGCGCGAGGACCGCAGACCCCGCGGCTGGTGTCGGCCCTTGCGACATTTCCATTTGTGGCGTCCCAACACCCCCGCCACCCCCGCCGCAAGCAGACGCTGCCGCCAGCACCCCGACCAGCAGCAGCCTGCCGCACAGCCTCACCAGAAATGACACACCTGACACCACCAGAACGCACCCGCGATACATGAGTCGAGCAGGCGGAATATGCGGCGCGAACATGACGGCTTGATGACATCGCGCATACGGCCGAGGCCAATCGCCGCGATGGCATTGCACCGCGCGTCGGCGGTCCCACTCCTGTGCGTTAGACGCGAAAATCGATACTGCGTCCAGGCCTACGGCGCTTGCGAGACCCGGGGACAGATGTAAGCATGCACGGATATCGAACCCCCAAGGAAGTCGGTCATGTCGCCATCCCCCTTGTCTGGTTTTCTGCGCCACATCGGTTTGTCAAGAACACCCGCCTCTCTTGCCAGGGCGCTCGGCGCAGCATTGTCATTGGCACTCGGCGTTTCGGTGTGCAGCAGCGCGTTGGCACAGGGCTACCCGGAGCGCCCGATCAAGATCGTCGTGCCGTGGCCAGCCGGCGGAATCACCGATTCCGCGGGGCGCATCATGGCGCAACGCCTCGCCGAGCGCTTGGGCACGGCGGTGGTGGTCGAAAACCGCGCCGGTGCGGCAGGAACAATCGGGGCTGAAGCGGTTGCCCGGGCGCAGCCCGACGGCTATACGCTTCTTCTCGCCAGCGCCGAAACCCATGCGATCGCCCCCAATATGCGCGCGCGCCTTCCCTATGACCCCAACAAAGACTTCGCTGCCATCGCTCCGTTTGCCATTAACCCGTTCGCGCTGGTCTCGCGTCCCGATTTCCCGGCTCGCGATCTGCGCGAATTGATCGCAAGCATCAAGGCCCAACCCAGTAAATTCACTTATTCCTCGGCGGGTCTGGGCAGCACATCGCAGATCGCCATGGAGACCCTCAAAGGTCTGGCGGGCATTGATGTTCTTCATGTGCCTTTTCAGGGTCAGGCACCGGCCATGACCTCGCTCCTCGGAGGACAGACCGACCTTCAGATGCTGCCCGCTGGCAGTGCTCAGACGATGGGCGCATCAGGCAAGATCAAGGTCTTCGCTGTCACCACCCATGCGCGGTTCTTCAACCTGCCGGATGTCCCCGCATTGAAAGAACTGGGCTATGAGGCAATGAACTTCGCCAATTTTTTCGGGCTGGTGGCACCCGCCGGGGTCTCTCAGTCGGTACTGCAGCGATTGGAGCGCGAGGTCAGCGCAGTCGCGCAGGCTGCCGATACCCAAGCGGCGCTACGCAAACTCGGCGTAGACAGTTACCCCGTCATGTCAGCGAGCGAGTTTCAAAAATTTCTAGAAGATGAACGGTACCGCTGGGGGGGTGTCATCCGCAGCCTCGGCCTCAAACCCGAATAGCGTCAGGCTGCTGAGCGCACCGCCCGATAAGCTGAGGGCGGTCGATAGCCCGGATCTGCAAGCAGGCGACCGCAGCCTGAAATTGGCGTGGCAATGCCTGCGGTCGCCAACGCATTCCAGAGCATGGAACCCGCGCTCGACAATACAGGCTTGCCAAGGTCGGCCTCAGCCGCACCCAGCACGGAAAGCGTTGGAAGCCCCACGCCACTGACGAAAACCGCATCCGCATTGCTTCGATTGACTTCCCGAATCAGGCCGTAAACCCGCCTCGGCGGCTCATCGAAAATGCACTTAACGTCGGGAAGACACTGCGCGCTCACCACTTCAATCCCATACTGCTCGAGAACCTCCTTGCTGCGCAGCGTGAGCGCAAGGTCGTACGGCGTTCCGATCGCCACCCGCCGAATACCCAATCGTTCAAACGCCGCGGCTGCGCTACCCAGCGCACTGATAAAAGGAATGCCGGTACGGGCTTCCATGCGCTCGCAGAGCTCGCGATCGCCCTTCATCCCCAGGGTGTAGCTGGTGGCGGTATGAGCGAGCACCATGACGTTGGGCTGGACACTTGCCAGCATGTCAACGGTTTGGTCCAGGTTTGCAAGCTGGCTGGCCGCGCGCTGTTGCAGATTTTGCAGCGTGCCGACCTCTCCCTTGGCGGTCATGCGATTAAAGTGCACCGACACGCCTTCGGGGGCGGCCTGAAACATCTCTCGCTCTACCGTCGGTGTGCCCGGTGGGATCAGAAATCCAAGCCTCGCTCGCCAATCGGTCATTCGGTTCTCCGGGTCGGGTGGTGGTGCGACTGCGCTGATCTCCATTATCGATCAGCGAAAGATCTCCCGAGCGAAACCACGGGACCCATGTCCGTTGACGCGTGATATCGTCCGAAAGATCATGATTCGCGCGCTATTCGAAGCGTTGAATCTTCATCAGAGGGGGAGAAGCGCATGCATCAGGCAGTTCCACCGCCGCAGCGTGGCGCCACCTATTCCGGTTATCACATCCGCAGAGCGCCCGACCAAGACACCACCCTCACCCACGTCGGGCCCGGCACCCCCATGGGCGAACTCATGCGCCGCTACTGGCAGCCGGTTGCGCGATCCGCCGACCTTGGCAAGCGGCCGCTTCGCCTCACCATTCTCGGAGAAGATCTTGTCCTCTTCAGGGACGGCTCGGGCCGACTGGGTCTGATGCATCGCCACTGCACGCATCGCGGCGCCGGGCTTGAGTTGGGTCGCATCGTTGATCGGGGCATCCAATGCTCACTGCACGGCTGGTGGTTTGATATTGACGGCACCGTGCTCGACACCCCGGCAGAGCCCAAGCACAGCCCGCTGATCAAGACCACGACCCAGGGAGCCTACCCGGTGCAAGAAACCGCCGGCTTGATCTTCGCCTATCTGGGTCCGCCCGAACATCAGCCGGCATTTCCCAACCTCGATGCTTTCCATCTGCCCGGCACCGAGCTGGTTTCCTACAGCCTGCACTACCCCTGCAACTGGTTGCAGGTGCACGAGAACCTGATGGACCCGTTGCACGCTGTCTTTCTGCACACCCGAATGGGAAGCACCCAGATCACCGATGCCTGGGGCGAAATGCCCATCACCGAATACGGCGAGGAAGGCGATCGGATGTATTACCTCACCAGCCGGCGGTTTGGCGACAACGTATGGGTGCGCTTCAACGAGGTGAGCGTGCCGAATTTTGGCCAGGTGGCAGGGTTCTGGCAGGACGGTGCCCAGGAGCTGCTCTTTCAGCGGATCGCCGCAACGCGCTGGACGGTCCCGCACGATGACACCTCATGCACGATTTTCGGCGTGCGGCATTTCAGCGACGACGTCGAAGGCCCAACGGGTCTGGGCGATCGCAACCGGGTTGGACGCGACTCGCTCGATGTCTACGGACAATCCCACGGCGGGCGGACGCTTGAGCAGATGCAGGATGATCCTGGTGATTGGGAGGCTATCGTGTCGATGGGGTCCGTCGCCGTACAGTCGGCCGAACACCGCGGCACCAGCGATGTGGGTGTCGTCCGCTTAAGGCGCCAGTTGCGCCGCTACGCCGATGAACTGCAAGCGGGCACCGCGCCAAGGCCTCACCGAAAGGCCGCCGCCGACGGGATCGTTCCGACATGGACCAGCAACACTGTGCTGCGCATACCGCCCAGGTCGGACTATCCCGATGATGAGTTGCTGCGCCAAGTCGGCCGTGCCGTTCGCGACGCCGTGCTGGCCGCAGATGAACTGGCCGGTCAGGCCCGTATCGATACCATCCACGCGCGCTTACGGGCGGCGGCGCACGAGTTGTCTGCTCCGCGTTCACTCGCAAGCGAAAACCCGAAAGGCTGAGCCTAGTCGCGTACCGGCTCGGGTGGTTCCGCCCCAGCCCAGTCCTCGATGAACCGCACGATTTCGGTCATATCCCGACTGCCGCCTCCCTGCCGGTAAGCAAAATTCCAGAGCTGACGCGACTGCTGGCCGATCCACATTGGTACGCCCAGCGCCTCGCACTCATCCACCGCAAGCCCGATGTCCTTGCAGACACTTGAAATCGGGAAACCAAAATCGAAAGTGCGGGGCAGCACCTGACGGACGAATTTCTCCTGTGATGCAGCGCTACGGCCGCTGCTGATATTGAGCACATCGAGCATCAGCTTGGGATCAAGTCCGCCCTTTACGCCCGCCACGTAGGCCTCAGCGGTGACCGCCAATGCGGTCGACGACAGCATGTTGTTCAGGAGCTTGAGTAACTGCGCCTGGCCCGGCTCGGCACCAATGATGGTGGGCTTGCCGAACACTCTCAATATCGGCATCACCCTCTCAACCGCCGGTTCGGAACCGGACACGATCACCGCAAGACTTGCCTTCAGCGCTCCGGCTGCGCCGCCGCTCACCGGCGCATCAACCAGTTCAATCCCCCGCGCACGAAGCGCCTCAGCAGCGGCCCGCGCCGCGCGCGGCCCAACTGTCGAGGTATCAACCGCGACGCGGACGGCGCCTCCCCCGATCACGCCCTCGGCACCGGTCATCACTTCCAGGAATACCTTCGGCGAGGGCAGACTGGTGAAGACCACCTCCGCCTGATCACAGACCTCACGTACGCTCGCAGCAGCGCGCGCGCCCGCGCTCACTGCCACCGCCATGGCATCCGCGCTGACATCAAACACCAGTACGTCGTAGCCCGCCTTCACCAGGTGCGCGGACATCGGCTTTCCCATGACACCGACACCAATAAAGCCCAGGGTCTGTCGAGAATTCATCGTTAGATTCCTTAAGAACAAGCGAGAAGTGGATCGCCCAAGGTTAGCGGCGCCCTGATACGAGACCGAGCAGTACGGCAGCGTCTGGCATGCGCTCCAGATTCCAGAGCGCATCGAGGAGCGCATCCGCATCAATACCGCTATCGCCGTGGCGCGTGAGCTCGCGGCATTTCGCAGAGAGCTCATCATCGGTGAGCGGCGAGGCAAGACTGCCATGGGCAGCCGGGATGCGGTGAATGAACCGCTCACCATCCGCCATCACGAGCGTGACCTCGGCCGCCTCGACTCGCATCGACTCATCGTCAACGAATGTGAGCAGCCGCTCAAATGACCTGAGTGCGTGATCGCCAACTGCCTGGTCGCTAAATTCGTTGAGTCCGGCGCGGCCGCGCTTGAGGCTTACCGCGACCGCGTGCTGGGCGCTGAGCTGAGACAGCTTGCCGGAAGTCACGCCGGGTCGATCCGTTCGTTCACGAAGCAGCGGGTGTGCCCGCAACTCAACCCGTACGATCGCATCGAGTCGTTGCTCAACCTCGGGGCGGAGCGCGAGGCAGGCCTCGATGACCGGATTGAGCACCACGCCACAGGGATAGGGCTTGAAGGTGTTGGCGAGAATTTCCCAGCGCTCTCCCAGTCCCTCCGCAAGCGCGGACCAATTGACGTTCGGCCCGAACACCGGGACGAACCCCCGTTCACCTTCGATCGGTGCAGGCGGCCCAGCGAAACCCTCCTCGGCCAGCCACGCTGCGAGCAGCCCGTTTGAGGCCGCATTGCCAACGCTCAGGCTCTTAGCCATCGTGCCCAGTGTTTCGACCAGGCCAGCGC
>JAGWXN010000212.1 GCA_018969885.1 Betaproteobacteria bacterium
TCGAGTTCACTGATGGGCCGAATCCGCCTGTATCAGATCCTGCTTCTGGTAGTGATGCTGGCGCTCTGGCATTTCCTTGTGAAGCTGGAAATCCTGCCGAAGTTCTTCTTCGGCGAACCGGGCAAGGTATTCGCGACCATGTTTGAGTGGTTCGCGACCGGCGAGATCTGGCCTCATCTTGGCATCACCTTGCTCGAAACGCTGCTCGCGTTTTTCGTTGGATTGGCCCTGGGTGTGGTGGTGGGGCTGTGGCTCGGGCTGAGTAACGCGGCTGCGCTGCTTCTCGATCCCTATATCAAGGCCCTGAATGCCATGCCCCGGGTGATCCTTGGTCCGATTTTCGTGGTGTGGTTCGGGTTGGGCATTTGGTCGAAGGTGATGCTGGGTGTGACCCTGGTGTTCTGTATCGTCTTTTTCAATGTCTTTCAGGGCGTGCGGGAGGTCAGTCCAAATATTCTCGCAAGCGCGCGCATGCTGGGTGCGAATTCTCGACAACTGCTGCGCACGGTTTATCTGCCGTCTGCCACCAGTTGGGTGTTTTCCAGCCTGCACACCTCGGTGGGTATGGCCTTTGTTGGCGCGGTCATTGGCGAGTACCTGGGATCGGCGCGCGGCGTTGGATACCTCATTCTCCAGGCCGAAGCGGTTTTCGACGTGAGTGCGGTATTTGCAGGAATTATCGTGCTCACCATTTTTGCATTGCTGCTTGACTGGTGCGTCACGCTGATTGAGAAACGCCTGCTGGTTTGGAAGCCCTCGTGACTCGCGCAGACCGCGCGCGAGGGTCGCCCACTGTCAACCGTAAACCGGAAGCGTGTCGATCGCGTACTGATGCCGGATCGAACGCTCAAGCTTGGGGTCATGGAGTTCGATCTCGAATACGGACGACTTGCGGATGCCGCCAATTGCCGGCAGGGTGCCGCAAAACATCAGGCAGTGATCGGCCAATTCGCCGTTGCCGTCATGCCACCGGGAGATCAGGTCCAGAGGGTCGAGCATGCTCGTCACGGATCCTTCCTGATACAGACGGCGCTCGCCGTTCTCGACAATCCACGAGCGAAGCATCAACTGCGACCAGTGCCCGGACACCTCCTCCCAGGGCCAGAAGGTCGTGGCGATGGGCTTGTCGCACATCTGCTTGGAAACGGTGACGCCCACTGTCTCGATGACGCGGTCGGTGTGATCCGAGCCAACGCCCACGTAGAGCCCGCCACGAATTCGGGCAAGCACAAATTCCACTTCGCCGCTTGAGTCTTCGCCACTGACTTCGATGCGCTCGGCCGTGGTGATGCGCGCACTCGCCACGCGATAAAAGATCGGCGTGGACGCGGGTCGCTTGACACCCAGTTCTTCAAGTTCGCGGATATGTTTTTCAACGGCGGCCTGATCACGACCCGTCCAGCCGGCGATGACAGCGGTGGTGAGTTGAAGTTGCGCGAGTTGCGACGAATCGCGCGAACACAGGACAACGTTGAGCGACTGCGGCATGGTGGACTCGTCCAAGCGGGAAGGTGGGTCACGACATCTGCGCTGTCAGGGGCAACGCGCAGGCACCGGCCGAATTGAACCAGATTTCTCGCGAGCGTGGCGGCGCGCAGATCCTAGGGCTTGATGACTTTAGCTGAGGCCTGGGGCGCTGTTTGATCGTCGGTGAGGGTGCGCAGAAAAGCGACCAGATCGGCGGTGTCGGCAGCGGTCAGGCGCGGCGGGTCGCCAGGCTGGAGCCCGAATGGCGCGGTCTGAATGACGTTGCCGCGAAGGTTGAGGGGCAGATCATTGAATCGGTCCACGTTGCCGCCTGCGAGCGGGTACCAGCGTCGGGGATCGATATCGCGGGTGGCGTAGAAGGCAACCGCCTCGTCAAGAGATGCTATCGCGCCATTGTGGAAGTAAGGCGCGGTCAATTCGATGTTTCTGAGCGTGGGGATTTTGAATTTCCCACACAGATCGGTTCGCGCTGCCAGGTCGGTACGCTTGGGTCCGCATAGTCCCATATCGAAAAACGCGGGATCGGCATTGGCTGCGATGCCCGGATTTCGGGGCACGCCGAGGGCGGCATAGCCGAAAGTTGTAAAGACCGGCCGAGACCCGTCGTTTGCCGGCCGGCTGGGATGACAGCTCGCACAGTTGCCGCGAGCGGGGTTTTCGAAGATGGCCAGCCCGCGAAGCTCTTGTGCCGTGAGCGTGCCGGTTCCGTCCATCCAGCGGTCATAGCGGCTGTTGAAAAGCAGATAGTCGGCATCAAGCTTCTGGTACTGCTCCAGCGCGAAGCGAAGGGTATCGAAGATTTGCTGATCACCCGCGTCGGCGCCAAGTCCGAAGACGGTCCGGAAATCTGCGTAATAGCTCAGCTTGCGTACGCGGCCAGCAACTTCCGCGATGCTGGCGTTGTCCATTTCTGCGGTGTCGAGGAGCGGCCCGCCCGCCTGGTCGAGGCGACTGTTTGCGCGGCCGTCCCAAGTGAATCCACCGAACGGTTCGCCGTCGGCTGCGAATCGAAAGGGACCGTTGCCCTCGAGATAAAGCATGGACGGACTGCTGCGCGATCCTTGTCGATTCAGTGCGGCACCTCCTATTGGAAGAGTGGTTCCGGCGGGGTCTGCGTGCGCGGTTTCGCTCGCATGGCAGGAGGCGCAGGCCTGCTGACCGCTGGCCGACAGCGCCTTTTCCTCAAAGAGGAGGGTCGATACGGAGAGCGCGGTTGCCGCCTCAATGGGTTGGCCCGGCGCGGTACTCCCTCCGCCGCTGCCGCAGCCGACGAGGCCGACTGTTGCCACGGCGATCGCGACGAGCCGCCCTGTGGATGCAGTCACGCCAATTCGTGGGAAATCCAGTGAAGTCATGTTGCGGGCCCCTTTTCGGTTGATTCTTTTAAATATGGGAAAGTTTCCCATATTTAACCGGGTTTGCCGATTTCCGTCAATTCCGGTGAATTGCTCGTTGGAGCGGTAGCGCCCGGCTTTGCTGATCTACGCGCGGCCGTGGCGCGCGGCGATACCGCTGCCGGGGGCAACGCTTTCGGCGCTCTGGATTCAAAGCGGCGGAGTCATCCATCCCGTTCGTGCGTGCTGCGGTGAGCTGCGGTGCCAGCGGTACACTTCGCACGCTTCCACCGTCGTGAAGCGTTCAACCGGAATCCGCCTCATGTCAGACGATCGCTCATCACGTCGCGCGTTGGCTGCTGCGCTGGCGCTGGCGCCCCTGGTGTCTTGGCCAAGCCGTGTGGCGGCGCAGACCACCTCGCAAACCTGGCCCACACAGCCCCTCCGCATCGTCGTCACCTTCCCACCCGGGGGGGCGAGCGACATCGTGGCGCGCCAGATGGCTCCTGCGCTATCGGACATCCTTGGCCAGCCGGTCATTGTTGAAAATCGGCCAGGCGCCGGAGCAACCATCGGGGCGGCAGCGGTCGCTCAGGCGCGCGCCGATGGCTACACGCTGCTTGCCTCGAACTCGGCCCCGATGTCGATCTCTCCTGCGCTGATGGCCAAGCCCAGCTACGACCCGCTCAAAAGCTTCACTCATCTGGCTTATGTGGGGGCGGTGCCCACTGCGCTGGTGGTCAACCCGTCGGTGCCCGCTGCGACGCTGGGTGAATTCATCGCCTGGGCCCGCACCCAAAAGGACCCCGTGCCGTTCGGCAGTGGAGGAACCGCGTCGGTCGGACATATTGTTGGTGAATTGCTCGCCAAACAGGCGGGAATCCGGCTTCTGCATGTGCCGTATAAGGGCGCGGGGCCGATGCGCACCGATCTCCTGGGCGGACAACTACCGATGGCGGTCGACGCGCTGCCCCAGAACATTCCTCTGATGAAATCCGGCAAGCTCCGGCTGCTTGCGCTCACCTCTCAGGAGCGCGTGGCTGCAGTGCCTGATGTACCCACAGTGGTTGAACTGGGTCTGCCCGATCTGGTGGCAGAGAATTTCGTGGGTGTGTCAGCGCCCGCGGGGCTGCCGGAAGCCATCGCAGCCAAAATTGCCGATGCAGTCAACCTGGCTTTAACGCGGCCCGAGGTGCGCGAGAAGCTCGATGCTCAGGGCTTCGTCCTGGGGCGCAAGACTCCGGCTCAATTTACAGAATTCATTCGCGCGCAATGGCAGCGCTGGGAGCCCGTGGTGCGCGAATCGGGAGCCACGTTGTGAGTAGCAAGCGCATCCTGGTCGTGTTGTTCGGCCCCGAAGGTCAAGGTAGTTTCAATGAGTCAGGCGCCATGGGCGCGGAGCGTGCGCGCGTGCGCGCTCCACATCACTTCATCCGTACGGCATGGATCGAGCCTCGGGAGCCTGATGCGCGCGCCGCCGCACTGGCCAAGCTCTGCGAGGAAGGGTGGGATCTGGTGGTCGCCCATGGTGGCCAGGGTGATGAGCCCGTGAGCCGCGTGGCACCTTCCTATCCTGCCACCGCGTTCGCCATCACTCAGGGCGGCTGGCTTGCCGCCAACTGTGCGAGCTATGAGGTGCTCCAGGAGCACTCCGCTTTTCTCGGCGG
This sequence comes from Betaproteobacteria bacterium, assembly GCA_018969885.1. Next base: position 4,490 of record JAGWXN010000212.1, read on the forward strand.
GGTGCTGGCGGCGCTTCATTCGCGCACCGGCGTCGTGGCCCATCTATCGGGCGAGAAAGTGCGGCCCGGTCTGAAGGGACGCGCTGCGTTTGCAGACGGCGTTCGCGCGGCCGGTCGCAATTGCCGATTCGTGACGGGTTTCTGTGGGCACCAGCATGAGCCAGATCTCGCCTATGCCCTCATGCGTCGCCACCACGAGGAAGGCGCCGATGTGGTGTTTGCGATGATCGATGGCGGCCGGCCTGGGGTGTCGCGAGCTTGCCGCGAATTCGGGATTGCGCAGATCGGCAATGTGCTGGATTGGGTTGCCCGCGACCCGGACATCTTTATCGCTTCGGCGATTGCCGATTCAGGCGCCTGTATCGACGCGGCGATTGACGACTGGCTGGGCGGACGCTGGCAAGGCGGATCTCACCGTGTCTATGGTGTCGCCCATCGGGAATTTGTTCGCCTGCATATGCGCGCCGACATTGAAGAACGGTATCGCTCCACCCTTGACGAGTGGGCATCGCGGCTCGCAACCGGCAGCTATGTTCCCGCTGAGCGGTATGAGGGGCCAGAGGTGTCAGCCGGGCGCTAGGCCTCCGGACGACGATCTGACGGGTGTCTGTGGCCAACCGCATGCACTGGATTTCGTGCTCGCCGCACCAAGCGCAGCGCCCACCAGCAGCATGACGGGCCCCCGTCCGAGCTCGCGAGCCAGGTGCGGAAGGTCACCCAGTTCCCCCCGCCAGCTGCGCGCTTCGGCGAGCGACGCGCTTTCCATCAAGGCGATCGGGGTGGTCTCTGACCAGCCTGCGTCGATCAGCTGTTCCATCGTGCGCCGTGCATCGCCCGCCGCCATGTACAGGGCAAGCGTATCGGCCGCCCGACTGCTGCGTGCCCAGTCGTGAGTGGTCTGACCTGTGCCAACCCGGGGCGTGAGGAAAAGCACGCTGCGGCCATCGCCACGGCGGGTGAGCGGCGCCTTCAACTGCGCGCTTGCCGCGAGCGCGGCGGTAATGCCAGGGACCACCTCCACGTCAATGCCTTCGGCCTGCAGCGCATCGAGCTCTTCCTGTGCGCGGCCAAAGAGCATGGGGTCGCCCCCCTTCAACCGAACGACAGTCCGATGGTGTTTGGCAGCGCTCACCAGATACCGGCAGATGAATCGCTGGTCGGTCGATCGCGCGCCGCTTCGCTTACCGACATTCACCAGGCGCGCCCGACTCGCAAGCGCCAGTGTGTCGGGGTGAACCAGGGCGTCGTGGAGCACCACCTCAGCCTGCTCAAGAAGTCTCGCTGCGCGCAGCGTGAGCAGATCGGGCGCGCCGGGCCC